>JABWBL010000017.1 GCA_013360535.1 Planctomycetaceae bacterium | reverse complement strand
TGCGCATCGGCGGGGAACGCAAGCTCGCGGAGTTGCTCGCACGCACGCCTTTCAGCAGCCTCGGCGGCGAACGTCTGGTCGCGGCGCTCGAGTGCGTCGCGGCGCTCGGGCTGCCCGCACTGGAAGGCGAGCGCGGGGCCGCTCAACGCGCACAGTGGGCCGAGGCGATCTACCTGACGGCGGTCGAGCATCCCGACGGGCGCGTGCGCCTCGCGGCGATGAAGGCGCTCGGCAAGCTGTCGGGGCGTGGGCTCGTCACGCTGCGCGAACTCGACTGGCAGAACTGGTGGCTCGCCGAGGGGCGGTCGGCCTACAGCGCGGGAGCGAAGAAGTGAGCGCGCCGGATTCCGCGGGGCCGGCGAAGCGCAGCCGTCCGTGGCTCACGGTGCTCAAGCTGGTACTCGCCGTCGCGGTGGTCGCGTTGGTCGTGCGCGTCGTGCCGTGGCGCGACGAGCTGCGCCACAAGTCGGACACCGAAACGCGCGTCTACCACGGCGTGATCGAGGGCGAGTGGAAGGCCGAGCGCGTGCGTTTCCGGCTCGAGGCGGGGCCCGAGCGGGCAGCGCTGCCCGCGGAGTGGACCGGGGCGGAGCCACAGGGCGACGTGATCGAGGTCGAGCGCAGCGCGACGACCACCTGGCAGCCCGGCATGCCGCGCGTGTTCCACGACGTCGAGTCGAGCGGGCTCGTGATCGCGCTCGGGCTGGCGACGCTCGGTGTGCTCGCGACGGCCGCGCGCTGGTGGCGGCTCTTGGGCGCCGCGGGTTGCCCTTCGAGCCTCTATGACGCGACGCGGCTGTCGTTCATCGGCTTTTTCTTCAACATCGTCGTGCCCGGGCTCACCGGCGGCGACCTCGTCAAGGCCGTGATGATCGCGCGCTCGCACCCCGAGCGCCGCGCGGCGGCGGCGATGAGCGTGCTCGTCGACCGCCTGATCGGCGTGCTCGTGCTCGCCTCGATGGGCGCGATCGCGATCGTGCTGCAGGACGACAAGTTCCCGTACCCGCGCGCGCCGATCTACCTCGGGCTCGCGGCGGCGGCGCTCGGAATTCCGGCCTACCTGAGCACGACGGTGCGCCGCGCGATCGGCTTCGACCGGCTGGTCGAGCGCCTGCCGGGCTCGAAGCTGATCCGCAAGATCGACGAGGCCGTCACGGTGTACTCGCGCTCGCCGCGCGAGTTCGGGCTCGCGCTCCTGTTCTCGATCGTCAACCAGAGCTGCGTCATGGCGGCGCTGGTCGTGCTCGGGCGCTCCTTCGGTGACACGACGCTGCGCCTCGTCGATTACGTCGTGGTCGGCGCCGTCGGCAACCTCGCGAGCGCCGTGCCGTTGACCCCCGGCGGCGTCGGCGTCACCGAGATGCTCTACGGCCAGATGACCGCTGCGCTCGGCGGAACGTTCTCGGTCGGCTTCGCGGTCTCGATCGCGTGGCGCCTGTGCATGATCGGCATCGGCCTCGCCGGTGGCCTGTTCGTGCTCGCCCCGGGCGGCCGCATGTCCGAGGCCGAGCGCGCCGAACTCTCCAAGTCCCCCTGATCCCCTTCGTCCCTCTCCAGAACCATCGCATGTCGCTCCTCGTCATCGGAACGCTCGCCTACGACACGATCGAGACGCCCTACGCCCGCCGCGAGAACGTGCTCGGTGGCTCGGCGGTGTACTTCTCGGTCTCCGCATCGAACTTCGGTGCCGTGCGCCTGGTCGGCGTGGTCGGCGGAGACTTCGAGAAGAAGGACCTCGAGATGATGAGCGCGCGCGGCGTCGACGTGCGCGGTGTCGAGAAGGTCTCCGACGGCAAGAGCTTCCGCTGGGCGGGGCGCTACGAGGCGGACTGGAACACGCGCACGACGCTCGAGACGCAGCTCAACGTGTTCGAGCACTTCGACCCGAAGGTGCCCAAGGCCTTCCGCGACTCGCGCTACGTCTTCCTCGCCAACGCGGAGCCGAAGGTGCAGCTGCGCGCGCTCGAGCAGTGCACGCAGCCCGCGTTCGTGGTGGCCGACACGATGAACTTGTGGATCGAGATCCGCCGCGACGAGCTGCTCGAGGTACTGAGGCGCGTCGACGGCATCGTGCTCAACGACGAGGAGGCGCGCATGCTCACGGGCGAGCGCAGCCTGATCAAGGCGGCGGCGAAGGTGCGCGAGCTCGGACCGCGCTACGTGATCCTCAAGAAGGGCGAGCACGGCGCGTTCCTCGTCGGCGAGGGCGTGCGCTACGCGCTGCCGGCCTACCCCGTCGATCAGGTGCTCGACCCGACCGGCGCCGGCGACTGCTTCGCCGGAGGCTTCATGGGGTACCTCGCGGGGGCGGACTGCGTCGAGCCCGCGACGCTGCGGCGCGCGATGCTGTACGGCACGGTGACGGCTTCCTTCTGCGTGCAGGGCTTCGGCGTCGAGGTGCTCGAGCACAAGCGCCGCGCGCAGCTCGAGTCGCGCTTCAACGAGCTGCTCGAGTTCGTCACGCTCTAGAAAAATCCGGTTTGGGTGCGACCGCGGAGGGGGCCCGAGCGTCGTTGCCTTCGACGCGCCCCCAGAAAAAAACCGGCAGGGGCTTTTCCCGACCGGTGGCGGGGGCTAACGTGAGTCCTAACAAAGCCCAATCGATCGGCCTTGGCGGCCCCGAGAAGGCCGGTCCGGCTCCCCGAGGTGCTCTCCGGCACCCCGGCGACCCGAACCGCCCCAACCCAGTCCCCCCAACCCAGTCCCCAAGTCGGTCTCGCGAGCCAGAAGATGCGCTCGGGGGAGCCGACCCGAACGACGGCCGCCGTGGACCACGCCAGCTCCACGAGCCCTCCAGGCTCCAACGAACCCACTCCGCACCACCGATTCCACCCCGAAGGCCTGCACGAGGAACGCCACCCATGAGCGCCCAGCCCAACAGCAAGGACACCCAGAACGACAAGCTCTCGCCGGAGAACCGCGAGAAGCAGAAGAACCTCGCCAACGCCCTCGCGGACATCGAGAAGAGCTACGGCAAGGGCGCGATCATGCGCCTGGGGGACAAGGGCGCACTCAACGAGGTGCGCGGCCTCCTGACCGGCGCGCTCTCGCTCGACCTCGCGCTCGGTGGCAAGGGCCTGCCCCGCGGTCGCATCGTCGAGATCTTCGGACCGGAAAGCTCGGGCAAGACCACGCTGACGCTGCAGGCGATCGCGAGTTGCCAGAAGGAAGGCGGCGTGTGTGCGTTCGTCGACGCGGAACACGCGCTCGACCCGTCCTACGCGCGCAAGCTCGGCGTCAAGCTCGACGACCTCCTGATCAGCCAGCCCGACACCGGCGAGCAGGCGCTCGAGATCGTCGAGGCGCTGGTGCGCTCCAACGCGGTCGACATCGTGGTCGTCGACTCGGTCGCCGCGCTCGTGCCGCGCGCGGAAATCGAAGGCGAGATGGGGGACAGCTTCGTCGGCCTGCAGGCGCGCCTGATGAGCCAGGCGCTGCGCAAGCTGACGGCCGCGATCTCGCGCTCGGACTGCCTCGTGATCTTCATCAACCAGATCCGCGAGAAGATCGGCGTGATGTTCGGCAGCCCCGAGACCACCACCGGCGGCCGCGCGCTCAAGTTCTACTCCTCGGTGCGCCTCGACATCCGCCGCATCGGCCAGCTCAAGGAAGGGGAGGACGTCGTCGGCAGCCGCGTGAAGGTGACCGTGGTCAAGAACAAGATCGCGCCGCCCTTCCGCAAGGTCGAGTTCGACATCATGTTCGACCGCGGCATCAGCTACGAGGGCGACCTGCTCGACCTCGGCGTGCTGCACGGCCTGGTCCTGAAGTCGGGCACCTGGATGAGCTTCAAGCACCCCAAGGAAGGCGAGATCCGCCTCGGCCAGGGTCGCGAGAAGGCGCGCCAGCTCCTGATCGACAACCCCGAGCTCGCCAAGGAAATCGACGCGCAGATCCGCAGCAAGCTGATCGGCAAGGATCCGCTGCCCGGCATGGCCTCGACCGTCGGCGACGACGAAGCCGACGAGCTGCGTCCGGCCGCCGCGGCTGCGTCCAACGCTCGCCCGGCTCCCGGCAAGCCCGCGAAGGTCTGAGCGAGGCCCTGCCGTTCGGCGGTCCGCTCCACCTCGACAGCGTGCACTCCCGTGCGCGGCTCCTTGCAGCGGAAGCTGCTTGGGGCCGCGCGCGCCGTTACACTCCCCGGCTCCCCACGAGCCCCACATTCCATGACGAACGCCACCCCGAAGACCGCCACCCAAGTTCGCAAGGAGTACATCGACTTCTTCGTCGCCCGCGGCCACCGCTACGTGCCCTCGAGCCCGGTGGTCCCTTCCGACGACCCGACGTTGCTCTTCACGAACGCCGGGATGAACCAGTTCAAGGACGTGTTCCTCGGCACCGGCAAGCGCGACTACAAGCGCGCGGCCAACTCGCAGAAGTGCATCCGCGTGTCGGGCAAGCACAACGACCTCGAGGAGGTCGGCCTCGACACCTACCACCACACGTTCTTCGAGATGCTCGGGAACTGGTCCTTCGGCGACTACTTCAAGAAGGACGCGATCACGTGGTCGTGGCAGCTCCTGACCGAGGTGTGGAAGCTCCCCAAGGAGCGCCTGTGGGTGACGGTGTTCGGCGGCGACGCCAAGGACGGGTTGCCGGCCGATGAAGAGGCCGAGCGCCTGTGGAAGGAGTGCACGGACATCGATCCGACGCACGTCCTGCGCTTTGGTCGCAAGGACAACTTCTGGGAGATGGGCGAGACGGGGCCCTGCGGCCCGTGCACGGAGATCCACATCGACCGCGGCGGCCCGGGCAGCGATCCGCACGATGGCGCCAACCCCAAGATCGGGGTCAACGCCGGCAACGAGCGTTTCATGGAGCTGTGGAACAACGTGTTCATGCAGTTCAACCGGCTCGACAACGGCGCGCTCGCGGAATTGCCCGCGAAGAGCGTCGACACTGGGATGGGCTTCGAGCGCGTTCTCGCGGTGATCCAGGGCAAGTCGTCGAACTACGACACCGACCTGTTCCAGCCGCTGTTCCGCCGCATGGAGCAGCTGACGGGCCTCACCTACGGCAAGGACAACGAGGTCGACATCGCGTTCCGCGTGTGCGCCGACCACATCCGCACGATCTCCGCGGCGATCGCCGATGGCGCGCTGCCGTCGAACGAGGGTCGTGGCTACGTGCTGCGCCGCCTGCTGCGCCGCGCGTCGCGCTTCGGGCGCCAGCGGCTGGGCATGCGCCAGCCGTTCCTGTTCGACGTCGTGCCGACCGTGGCCGAGGTGCTCGGGCCCGCGTTCCCGGAGATTCCGGCGCGCGTCGAGCACATCCGCGGGCTCGTCAAGGCCGAGGAAGAGTCCTTCGGGCTGACGCTCGAGCGTGGCCTCGTGCTGTTCGACCAGCTCGCGAAGAAGGTCGAGAAAGGCGGCGCGCGCACGCTGCCGGGTGCGGATGCCTACGACCTGTACGCGACCTACGGCTTCCCGCAGGACCTGGTCGAGCAGATGGCGCGCGAGCGCAACTGGGAGCTCGATCGCGCCGGCTGGGCCGCCGCGGAGGAGAAGCACCGCAACGCGAGCCGCGCCGAAGGCACGTTCAAGCAGCTCTTGAGCGCCGAGCAGCTCGCGGGCCTGCCGCGCACGGACTCGACCTGCCACGAGGAAGGTGCCGCGGCGCTCGAACTGCGCGCGCGCGTCGTGCGACTCTTCCAGAATCCCGGCCAGAAGGACCGGCTCGTGCTCGATCGCTCGCCGTTCTACGCCGAGAGCGGCGGTCAGGTCGGTGACGCGGGCGTGATCGTCGCCGCGGACGGCTCGTTCCGGTTCGTGGTCGAGGACACGCAGAAGATGGGCGGCGTGCTCGTGCACGTCGGCCAGCTCGGCTCCGGTTCCGCGCCGTTGCCCGGCCACGAGGTCGAGGCCAAGGTCGATCGCGAGCGCCGCGCGCGCACCGCGAAGAACCACACCGCGACGCACCTGATGCACAAGGCGCTCAAGGAAGTGCTCGGGCTGCACGTCGCCCAGCAGGGCAGTTACGTCGGGCCCGATCGCCTGCGCTTCGACTTCTCGCACGGCAAGGCCGTCAGCGCGGAAGAACTCGAGCAGATCGAGCAGCGCGTGAGCGAGCACGTGTGGGGCAACGCGAAGGTCGTCACCACGATCGAGGCGCTCGAAGCCGCCAAGGCGCGCGGTGTCGTCGCGATGTTCGGCGAGAAGTACGAGGAGCGCGTGCGCGTGCTCGACGTCGGTGGCTGGTCGATGGAACTGTGCGGCGGCACGCACGTGCACGCAGCTGGAGACATCGGTCCGTTCGTGATCCAGTCCGAGCGCGCGGTCGCGGCCGGAGTGCGCCGCATCGAGGCGCTCACCGGCCCCGAGGCGCTCGCGTACTTGCAGGCACAGCGGCGCACGCTCGCGAGCGCGGCTCGCACGCTCAAGGCGCCCGCCGAAGAACTTCCCGCGCGCATCGAGCAGCTCCAGACCCAGCTCAAGGAAGCGCGCAAGACCGTCGCGGCCGCGAGCAAGGCGGACGTCGGCTCGGCCTTCGACGCGCTCAAGGCCAAGCTGGTCGTCCGCGGCGGCGTGACCTGCGTCGTCGCGGACCTCGCCGATCTCGACGGCGAGGGCGTGCGCGAGCTCGGCGACCGCGCCAAGACGCTCTCCAAGGACCTCGCGCTCGTCTTGCTCGGTCGTCAGGAAGGCCGCGTGCCGTTCCTGATCGCCTTCGAAGGCGCCGCGCTGCAGAAGGGCCTGAAGGCTGGAGAGCTCGCGAAGGAGTTTTCGGCCCACCTCGGCGGCGGCGGCGGTGGACGCCCCAACGTCGCCCAGGGGCAGGGCCTCAAGCCCGAGGGGGTCCCCGGCGCGCTCGCGGCAACCGAGGCCTACCTCGCCAAGCTCTGATCCCAGCCGCCGAAGCGCCGACCCGGAACCTCTGGGCGGCGGGCGCTTTCGCCCCGTCCCGCGCCCCCCGCGTTGACAGCGAGGGGCCGCCACCGTACCTTCCTACGCCCTTCGATCTCCCGGACCCGCCCGCTTCAGCGAGCGCTGCCATGCCGAATCCCAAGCGTCGTCACTCCAACCACCGCACCCGCATCCGCCGTTCGCACCTCGCGATCAAGGTCGGGCCGTCCAACCACTGCCCGCGCTGCAGCGCAGCCATCCGCACGCACCGCGTGTGCGACAACTGCGGCTACTACGCCTTCGCCAAGGGTGCCGACAAGAAGGGCACCGAAGTCTTCCAGAAGGAAGAGTTCTAGTCGTCGGTTCCACCGCGGCGCGTTGCGCCGCGCGGGCTTGGCGCTGATGGAACGGGCCCGAGGCCAGCGTGGCCCGGGCTCGCTGCTCCATCCGAGGACCCAAGCCCCGTCTCTCTCGCCCGAGGAGTTCGCGTCATGGCTTCCAGGATCGCTCTCGACGTGATGGGGGGAGATCAAGCCCCCGATTCGACCCTGCGCGGCGCTCTCGCCGCCTGCGCCGCCGACAACCCGCGTCGCCTCGACCGCGCCCGCATCCTGCTGGTCGGCGACGAGGCCGTGATCCGCGCGAAGCTCGCCGAGCTCGAAGGCGTGGGGCTGGGCAGCGGCGACTTCGCGATCCAGCACGCGAGTCAAGTGATCGGCATGGCCGAGTCGCCTGCGACGGCGCTGCGCTCCAAGCCCGACTCGTCGATCGCCGTGTGTGTCGGCGCCGTGAAGAAGGGCGCGGCGGCGGGGCTCGTCAGCATGGGCAACACCGGGGCCGTCGTCGGCGCCGCCACGCTGGGCCTCGGCACGCTCGAAGGCGTGCGCCGTCCGGCGATCAGCGTGACGCTGAGCCTGACAGGCAAGCCGGTGACGCTGCTCGACATGGGCGCGAACCGCGAGGCGAAGCCGCAGGACCTCGTGCAGTTCGGCGCGATGGGCGCGGCCTACATGCGCGACTGCCTCGGCGTCGAGAATCCGCGCGTGGGTCTGCTCAACATCGGCTCGGAGGCGAGCAAGGGAACCGACCTGCTCAAGGAAGCCTATCCGCTGCTCGAGGCGGAAAAGGGCCGCATCAACTTCGTCGGCAACATCGAGGCCAACGAGATCTTCGACTCGGTCGCCGATGTCGTCGTGACCGACGGTTTCACGGGCAACGTGGTGCTCAAGCTGCTCGAGGGATTCTCCGCCTTCATGCTGCAGCTGATGCTTGGCGAGCTGCGCGCGCACCAGGCCCAGTGGGGCAAGGAAGCGCTCGGCAACCTGAAGAAGCGCATCGATTACGCGGAGTACGGCGGAGCGCTGCTGCTCGGCTGCAAGGGCGTGGTCGTCAAGGGACATGGGCGCTCGGACCATGTCGCGGTCGCCAACGCGCTCGCGGTCGCCGCGCGCACGATCGACTCGCGCGTCAACGAGCACATCGTCGAAGGCCTGCGCGCGCCGACGGTCTGAGCCGCAGCGAACTCTCGGGATCCTGGCTGCGCCGTCGCTTGGCGGCGCCGCACGGCGAGACCGTGAAGGGGCTCACACGGTCCGTGAGCGATTGGCCCGCGAAACGCCAGCGCGCGTTCCGCTGCGCTGAAATTCGCCGGATCAGGAACGAGGCCCCGGCGGGTCGCGCTCGCTATCATCCCGGCCGTATCGCCTCAGGGCTCCTCCTCCTGCCATCCTTGGCGAGGTTCGGGCCGCTTCGCCCTTCCACCAGACCCAGACCCTCTCCACCGATGGCCCAACGCGTTGCGGTCGGCATTGCCGGCACGGGTTCCTATGCGCCCCCGGTCGTGATGACCAACCACGACTTCGAGAAGCTCGTGGACACGTCCGACGAGTGGATCGTCCAGCGCACCGGCATCAAGGAGCGGCACTTCGCCGAGGCGTCGCAGGCGACGAGCGACCTGTGCCTCGAGGCGGCCCGGCAGGCCCTGGACTCGGCCAAGGTGAAGCCGGAGGAGCTCGACCTGATCGTGGTCGGCACGCTGACCCCCGACTTCCTGCTGCCCTCCTGCTCCGCGATCCTGCAGTCCAAGCTCGGCGCGGTGAACGCGGGCGCCTTCGACGTGAACGCCGCCTGCACGGGCTTCCTCACGGCGCTGCACACAGGGGAGAGCTTCATCGCCGCCGGTCGCGCGCGGAAGGTGCTCGTGCTGGGCGCCGAGACGCTCTCGCGCTTCCTCAACATGCAGGATCGTGCCTCGTGCATCCTGTTCGGCGACGGGGCCGGCGCGATGGTGCTCGCCCCGCACGCGGAGTGTGGCCGCGGCGAGATCCTGCGCTCGACGCTCGGCGCCGACGGCTCGGGCTACGAGTTCATCCACATGCGCGGCGGTGGCTCGCGCGTCCCGCCGACGGCGGAGAGCGTCGCCCGCGGCGACCACTTCATCACGCTGCGCGGTCGCGAGGTGTTCCGCTTCGCGGTGCTGCGCATGGCGGAGCTGATCGAGAAGATGGCCGAGGGCTTCCCGCGCGACGAGGTTTCGCTGGTCGTGCCGCATCAGGTCAACGCACGCATCATCGAGGCCGCGCTCGAGCGCCTCGACTGGCCGATGGACAAGTGCTTCGTCAACATCGACAAGTACGGCAACACGTCGGCGGCGACCGTGCCGATGGCCTTCCACGAGGCCCTCGCGCAGGGCCGGATCGAGAAGGGCAAGCTGGTCGTGTTCTGCGCCTTCGGCGCCGGCCTCACCTGGGGCGGCACGCTGCTGCGCTGGTGAGAGCCCGCGCGCTCGAGCTCCCCGCAAGACTCCACATCCCCGCACTTCCGAACGAACTCCGATGAGCGAAGCCGTTCTCTTTCCGGGTCAGGGCGCCCAGTTCGCCGGCATGGGCAAGGACTGGTGCGAGGCCTTCCCGACCGCCAAGGCGACCTTCGCGGAAGCCAGCCGCGTGCTCGGCTTCTCGCTCGAGGACGCCTGCTGGAATCGTGGCGACGAGGTCAACCGCACCGACATCGCGCAGCCGGGCATCCTCGTCACGAGCATCGCGATCCTGCGTGTGCTGATCGAGCGTGGCTTCGACGCCAAGGGCTCGCGCATGACCGCCGGACTCTCGCTCGGCGAATACACCGCCCTGTGGTTCGCGGGCTCGCTCGAGTTCGCGGACGCGGTGCGGCTCGTGCGCTTGCGCGGCGAGGCCATGCAGCGCGCGAGCGAGCAGATCAAGAGCGGCATGGTGTCGCTGATGGGGGCCACCGAGGAGCAGGCGCGCTCTGTCGCCGCCGCGGGTGCGACCAAGGGCATCTGCTCGGTCGCCAACCTCAACGCGCCGGGACAGATCATCGTCTCGGGCGAGGTCGCGGCGCTCGATCACCTCGAGGCGGTCGCCAAGGACCACGGCGTGCGCCGCACGCGGCGCCTCGTCGTCGCCGGCGGCTTCCACTCCGAGTGCATGCGCCCCGCCGCCGAGGACCTCGCCCGCGCGCTCGCTTCGGTGAGCCTCTCGGCCCCGCGCATCCCGTTCGTCACGAACGTCACCGCGGCACCGGAGACCTCGCCCGCCCAGATCGCCAAGAACCTTGCCCTGCAGGTCTGCGCGCCGACCCTGTGGGAGGCGAGCATGCGCTGGGCGGTGGGGCAGGGCATCACCGAGTACCTCGAGCCCGGCCCGGGCAAGGTGCTCGCGGGCCTGTTCTCGAAGATCGACGAGCGCGCCCGCGTGCGCTCGGTGGCCATCCCGGCCGACCTGCAGGCCTCGCCCGAGGGCGCCCCGAGCGCCTGAGCCCCTCCACGCGGGTCCCGCCCCTTGAAAAGGCGCCCGCCCGTCGTTCGAATCCCCCGCAATCCCCAGAACCGTCTGTCGTGACCGAACTCGATCCCTACCTCAAGGGCAAGGTGGCCCTCGTCACGGGCGCGTCCCGTGGCATCGGGCGTGCCATTGCCGTCCAGCTCGCGCGCCGCGGGGCCTCCGTGGCCTGTGTCGCGACCACGCCGGAGCGTGCCCAGGGCACGGTCGACCTGTGCGTAGCGGCGGGAGCCCGGGCGCAGGCCTACGGCGTCGACGTCGGCAAGACGGCGGCCGTGGCGGAGCTCGTGGCCAAGGTGCAGGCGGACCTCGGCGGGCTCGACCTGCTCGTCAACAACGCTGGCATCACGCGTGACCAGCTCCTCCTGCGCATGAGCGAGGAGGACTTCGACGCGGTGATCCAGACCAACCTCAAGGGCACCTGGAACTTCGTCAAGGCGGCCGCGCGCACGCTGATGAAGTGCCAGGGCCGCATCGTCAACATCGGCTCGGTCGTCGGCGTCACCGGCAACGCGGGGCAGGTCAACTACGCCGCCAGCAAGGCCGGCGTGTTCGGCCTGACGCGTTCGGTCGCCAAGGAGCTCTCCTCGCGCCGCGTCACGTGCAACGCGATCGCGCCGGGCTACATCGACACCGACATGACGGCCGCCATCGACGCCAAGGCCAAGGAGGCGCTGGTCGCCTCGATCCCGCTCGGCCGCACCGGCACGCCGGAAGACGTCGCGCTGCTCGTCGACTACCTGTGCGGCCCCGGTGGCTCCTACATCACCGGACAGACCTTCGTCGTCGACGGGGGCCTCTCGCTCTAGTTTCGCCAACCACGCCGGAGCGCGTCGGGACGCCCGTCGCGCCGCCTCCGGCATTCCGATCCACGTCCCACGCCCCAACCCCCAACGGAGAACACCACCGTGAGCAACGACATCGAAGAACGCGTCATCAAGGTCATCTGCGACAAGATGGGCAAGCCGCGCGAGCAGGTCACGCGCGACTCGTCGTTCATCAACGACCTCGGCGCCGACTCGCTCGACGTGGTCGAGACCGTCATGAGCTTCGAGGAAGAGTTCGAGATCACCATCCCCGACACGGACGCCGAGAAGATCCAGACGGTCGACAACGCGATCCAGTACATCACCAAGGCCGTCGCCGCGAAGGGCTAGGGTTCGCGCTGGGCCGACGTGCCGGGCGCGTCCCGGCCGGGCCCCGTCGAAGAGGGAGCGCGCGTCGCTTCCGTCCCGCCCGCGTGCCCGCCGCACCGGGTGACCCCGATCCACCGCTCGGAGCCTCCATGCGCAGAGTCGTCATCACCGGACTTGGAACCGTCAACGCCCTCGGCAACGACGTCGCGACGTCGTGGCCCCGGATCCTCGCGGGCGAGAACGGCATCGGGCCGATCACGCGCTTTGACACCAAGGACCAGACGGTCAAGATCTCCGCCGAGGTCAAGCTCGACCCGCTGGCGCACTTCGAATCGCCCGACCTGCGCAAGCTCGACCCGTTCACGATGTGGGCGCTGGTCGCGACGGGGCAGGCGCTCAAGGACGCCGGAGTGGATCCGGCGCAGGTGAGCGAGGAGCTGCGCGAGCGCTGGGGCTGCATCGTCGGCACCGGCATCGGCGGCATCACCGGCATCGAGGAGCAGTTCGCGGGGATGCTCGAGAAGGGCCCGCGCCGTGTCAGCCCGCACTTCGTGCCGAAGATCATGGCCAACGCCGTGTCCGGCCAGGTGGCGATCAAGAACGGCCTGCTCGGCACGTGCTTCACGACCTCCAGCGCCTGCGCGTCGGCTGGCCACGCGATCGGCATGGCGTGGCGCTCGATCCAGTGGGGCGAGTCGGACCTCGTCGTCACCGGCGGTTCGGAGAGCGCGACGACGCCGCTGTCGCTCGCGGGCTTCGCCAACATGAAGGCGCTCTCGACGCGCGAGGATCCGGCGCTCGCTTGCCGTCCGTTCGACAAGGACCGCGACGGCTTCGTGATGGGCGAGGGCTGCGGCATCCTCGTGTTCGAGGAGCTCGAGCACGCCCGCCGCCGCGGCGCGCGCATCTACGCCGAGGTCAAGGGCTACGGCTCGACCGACGACGCGCACCACATCACCGCGCCGGAGAAGTCCGGTCGTGGGCCGGCTCGCGCGCTCCGCATGGCGCTGCAGCACGCCAGGCTCGACCCGACCGCGGTCGACTACATCAACGCGCACGGCACCAGCACGCCCTACAACGACGCGATCGAGTCGCGCGCCATCCGGCTCGTGTTCGGCGAGCACGCAGGGCGGCTGGCGGTCTCGTCGACCAAGTCCATGGTCGGCCACCTGCTCGGCGCTTCCGCCGCGGTCGAGCTCGTCGTCACCGCGCTCAGCGTTCACCACGGCGTCGTCCACCCGACGCGCAACTACACGACCCCCGACCCCGAGTGCGACCTCGACTACGTGCCCGGCGCCGCCCGCCAGCTGAAGGTGCGCAACGCGCTCTCCAACTCGCTGGGCTTCGGCGGCCACAACGTCTCGATCTGCATCGGACAGGTCGACTAGCCAGGGGCCCGACCCAGGCTCACCCTTCACTTTCGCGGGCCAATGCCGGCGAGCGTGTGCTGTTGTAACCCCAAGACCATCGAAACCACCCGACGAACGTCCGACGCTACGCCCATGGACGACCTTCCTGGCGCGTGGACCGGACCTACGATCGATCCGGAGGCCCGCGCGATCCTGCGCTGACTCCGCTCACCCAGACGGAACCCACTCCCATGCAGAAGAAGTTCGCGGACCTGCTGCACCGCTACAAGGTTCACACCTTCCACCAGGAACACGACAAGGCCAACGCCGAGCAGCTCGCCAAGCAGTGCCTCCACATCACGGAGGACGTGCTCAAGCAGAAGTACAGCTACCACTTCCACAAGCTGCCCGACGCCAACCGCGCCGAGATCATCAACATGATCCAGAACTACGTGCGCGAAGCGATCCTGCCGCCGGTGGTCGAGAAGATCGTCGAGCGCCAGATGCGCATCGAGCTGCGCCTCGCCGCAATGGAGGACTTCCAGCGCGAGCTGCTCGAGCTCCTGAGCCAGGATGGCGCCACGAAGTAGCGCGGCTGCAAGGCCACTCGACCGAACGGGGGCGGCGCCGGGAACCGAGCGGTTCCAGGCGCCGCCCCTCGCCGCACCGGCGCAGCGTGGGCGCAGAAGCACTTTCCGCGCGAATCTCCGAGGGAAAGGCAGGAATTTCCAATTCGCGGGGGGCGGTCGCGGCGATCCAATTGGCGCACGCGGGACGCAAGGCCAGCGTGGCTCCTCCCTGGGAAGGGGACCGCGCCTTGTCCGAGGAGGAGGGCGGATGGCGTCCGGTCTGGGCGCCCAGTCCGATCGCGTTCGGCGACGCCTCGCCGATCCCCGACGCATTGAGCGCCCGGCAGATCCTCCGGATCGTCGACTCCTTCGCGGACGCCGCCCGAAGGGCTCGGGAGGCGGGCTTCCGCGTCGTCGAAATCCATTCGGCCCACGGCTACCTGCTGCACGAATTCCTCTCGCCTCTCAGCAATCGCCGGGAGGACGAGTATGGGGGTTCGTTCGAGAACCGCACCCGGTTGGTTCGCGAGGTGGTCGAGGCGGTTCGTTCGGTGTGGCCGGAGCACCTGCCGCTGTTCCTCCGGATTTCGGCCACCGATTGGGTGGAGGGAGGCTGGGATGTCGAACAATCGGCGGAACTGGCCCGCATCCTCAAACCCCTGGGGGTGGATCTCGTGGATTGCTCCTCGGGGGCCTTGCTCCCGCACGTCCAGATGCCGGTCGAGCCGGGCTATCAAGTGCCCTTCGCCGAGAGGATCCGACGCGAGGCGGGCCTCCCGACGGCCGCCGTGGGATTGATCCGCGAGGCGCGGCAGGCCGAAGCGATCGTGGCCAACGGACATGCGGACCTGGTCCTGCTCGCCCGGGAGATGCTGCGCGACCCGTATTGGCCGCTCCACGCGGCAAAACAACTCGGGGTTCCCGGAGACTGGCCCGTCCAGTACCTTCGCGCGATGGAGTAGCAAGAAGCCTCTCGATGTCATGAAAACCCGCTTTTTCGCTTGGTTCCTCGGTCTGGTGGCGGCGACGGCCCACGCCGGGCCGAATCCGTTCTTCGTCTTCGACAACGGACTGCGCGGCGAGAACCTGAAGTCCGTCGAGTCGCAGCTCGACCTGGTGAAGGAGCTCGGTTTCGCCGGCCTGAGCTGGCGCACCGACGACCCGGCGCGCGTCCGGGAGGTGCTCGACGGCGCGGGAAAACGCGGGCTGAAGCTGTTCGCGATCTACGCCAACCTCGACCTCAAGGACGGCAGGCTCGTCTACGATCCGCGTCTGAAGGAGATCGTCGCGCTCTGCAAAGGAACGGACGTGATGATCTGGCCGAACCTGACCAGCAAGCAGTTCAAGAACTCCGATCCCGCCGGCGACGACATCGCCGTGGCGGACCTGCGCGAACTGGCCGATCTCTGCGCCGCGAACGACCTGCGCATCGCGATCTATCCGCACGTGAACATGTGGGTCCACCGCATCGAGGACGCCGTGCGCCTCGCGAAGAAGGTGGACCGCGGGAACGTCGGCGTGACCTTCAATCTCGCGCACGCCCTCGGCGACGGCGCCGAGGCGCGCATCCCGGCGCTGATCGAGGAGGCGGCGCCGCACCTCTTCGTGGCCAGCGTCAACGGCGCGGACCGCGGCGCGCCGAAGAACGGATGGGACCGGATCATCCAGCCGCTGGGCCAGGGGACCTTCGACGTCGGCGCCGTGCTGAGGCAGCTCAAGGCGGCCGGATTCAACGGCCCCGTCGGCCTGCAATGCTACAACCTCAAGGGCGACCCGAAGACGCTCCTGGGCGGCTCGATGGCGGCGTGGAACCGCTTGTCCGCGAATCTCGAATGACGCCCTCGAAAACTCCGGTTTGACCCCTCCCATCGTTCCCATGTCCACCCATCGTCCCCTCCCCTTCCCCTTCCCCTTCCCCTTGCCGTTTTCGATCGCCTTCGCCGCGGCGTGTTGCGGCGCCTCCCTCGCGAGCGCCGGCGACGCGTTCCGTTTCGAGGAGCCGACGGGCGAGTCCGTCGCGCTCTTCGAGGGAGCGCGGCCCGTCCTCGTCTACAATCACGGCGTCATCGAGCCTCCCGCCGGCGTTCCGGCGGACCGCGCCCGTTCCAGCTACGTGCATCCGCTCTACGGCCTCGACGGCGAGGTGCTGACCGACGACTTCCCCAAGGACCACTTCCATCACCGCGGGCTCTTCTGGGCGTGGCCGCACGTGCGCGTCGGCGGGGAGCATCACGACCTGTGGATGCTCCAGGGAATCGCGCACCGCTTCGAAAACTGGATCGCGCGGGAGGCGGACGCGACCGGCGCGACGCTCGCGGCCGAGAACGGCTGGTACGTCGGCGAGCGCAGGGTGATGCGCGAGGAGGTGCGGCTGCGCGCCTGGCCGTCGGGGCAGGATTCGCAGGCGCTGGAC
>JABWBL010000503.1 GCA_013360535.1 Planctomycetaceae bacterium | reverse complement strand
GGGACACGGTCGCGCGCCGCCACGTCGGCGTGTACGCCTTCCGCCCCGCGGCGCTGGCGCAGTTCGTCTCGAGCCCGCACGGAACGCTGGAGCAGCTCGAGAACCTCGAGCAGCTCCGCTGGCTCGAGCTCGGCCGCCGCATGCGCGTGATCGAGGTGGCGCGTGCGCCCCTCGGAATCGACACGCGGGCCGATTACGATGCGTTCGTCGGGCGGATCAGGAGCGCTGCGGTGCGCTAGCGAGCGCGCGCCGCGGAGAGATCGTTGGAGCAGCAACGGAATACAGCCATGAAGCACATCTTCGTGACCGGTGGGGTCGTTTCGAGCCTCGGCAAGGGCCTGACGTCGGCGGCGATCGGCATGATCCTCGAGCGCCGCGGCCTCAAGGTGTCGATGCAGAAACTCGACCCGTACATCAACGTCGACCCGGGCACGATGAGCCCCTACCAGCACGGCGAGGTGTACGTGCTCGACGACGGCGCCGAGACCGACCTCGACCTCGGCCACTACGAGCGCTACACGCAGGCGCGCCTCAACCGCTACTCCAACTACACGACCGGCAAGATCTACAGCGAGGTGATCGCGCGCGAGCGCCGCGGCGACTACCTGGGCAGCACGGTGCAGGTGATCCCGCACATCACCGACGCGATCAAGGACGCGATCCGCAACGGCGTGGCGCCGGGAACCGACGTCGCGATCACCGAGATCGGCGGCACGGTCGGCGACATCGAGAGCCTGCCGTTCATCGAGGCCATCCGCCAGTTCGCGCTCGACATCCCCGTCGGCGACGTGATGTTCGTGCACCTGACGCTGCTCCCCTACCTGCGCGCCTCGGGCGAGATGAAGACCAAGCCCACGCAGCAGTCGGTCGGCAAGCTGCGCGAGATCGGCATCCAGCCCGACGTGCTCATCTGCCGCACCGAGCAGCCGATGACCGACGACATGGCGCGCAAGATCAGCCTGTTCTGCAACGTGCGCCGCGAGGCCGTGATCGAGGAGCGCGACGTCGAGTTCTCGATCTACGAGGTGCCGACGATGCTCGTGAAGGCGGGCCTCGATCGCATCATCGCGCGGCGACTGGGGCTGCCGGTCGAGGTCGAGACCGACCTGACGGACTGGAACCGCATGATCGAGGACCTGCGCCACACCACCGACACGTGCGAGATCGCCGTCGTCGGCAAGTACACGGCGCTGCACGACGCCTACAAGTCGATCTACGAGTCGCTCGCGCACGCCGGCATCGCCAACGGCTGCAAGGTCAAGCTGCGCAAGGTGCGCGCCGAGGACTACGCCGACGGCGGTCCGGCGCTGATCGAGGGCTGCGACGGCCTGCTGATTCCCGGCGGCTTCGGCGAGCGCGGCGTCGAGGGCAAGATCAAGGCCATCCAGCACGCGCGCGAGACCGGCCTGCCGTTCTTCGGCATCTGCCTCGGCATGCAATGCGCCACGATCGAGTTCGCGCGCAACGTCCTGCACCTCGAGGGCGCCAACACGCAGGAGCTCGACCCGCACTCGCCGCATCCGGTGATCCACCTGATGCCCGACCAGGCCAACGTGCACGAGAAGGGCGGCACGATGCGCCTGGGCGCCTGCGACTGCGACCTCGTGCCCGACTCGCTCGCGCACCGCCTCTACGGCGCCGCTTCCATCCGCGAGCGCCACCGCCACCGCTTCGAATACAACAACGAGTACCGCGCGCGCTTCGAGGCCGCCGGCTTCGCCACCTCCGGCGTCAACCCGCAGCGCGACCTGGTCGAGATCGTCGAGCTCAAGAACCACCCGTTCTTCATCGGCGTGCAGTTCCACCCCGAGTTCAAGTCGAAGCCCCTGCATCCGCATCCGGTCTTCGACGGCTTCGTCGCCGCCGCCCTCGCCCACTCCCGCGGAGCCCACCGCGGGGGAAAGCCTGAACGCAGCCGCGCGTGAGCTGAACGCGCGAGCTGCGGGCGACGCTCTCTCTCAGGTTTCGGCAAACACGGAGGGCGGAGGGAGCAGAGAGGGAGCGGAGGGCAGAGGCAACGGCCACGGGTGCGACGCGGCCTTGCTTGCGCGCTCCGTGTTCGCCGAACTCAGCGGTTGCGGAAGACTTCGACCCAGCGCGCGAGCGCACCGTCGAGTCGCTTGCCCGCGTGGAGCGAATCCGCGACGCGCAACACACCGGCCGAGTCGACGAACAGCAACCACGACTGGTGCGTGTCCTCGGCGCCGGCGGAACGTGGAGCACTCGCGTCCTTCGGGCCGTGCAACACCGTGACGAGGCGCGAGAAGAACTGCGGATCGAGCGAAGTCGCGAGATCCGCTTTGGCGCCGTCGAGAATCTCCTGAGGAATCGCGGCCGGCAGCGCAAGCACGGCGGCGCACGAGAGGCCTTGGCGCAGCACGAGGCGTTCGAGCTCCGTGGCACGCTCGACGATGCGCTTGCGCGCGCGTGCGGCGTCGATGGCGCCAGACTCGTCGCTCTCCGGCAGCGGGAGCCAGGCACACAGCGTGCCCTTGGGCGACAGCGGCAGGCCGACGACACGGCGGTTGAGCGAGTTGCGGAACGACTCGACGCGCGGATGCGCGACGAGGATCGGCGGCGGAACACGCTCGAGCGGCGCGAAAGTCGCGCTGCGGTCGAGGCGTTGCACGCTGACGCTGGTCACCTTGTAGGAGCCGACCGAACTCGCGAAGCCGAGGTACCCCTCGAGCGGCATGCCGTCGGGCGTGTGGTACGTGCCGACGTATTCGTTCTCGACGAAAGCGTGCAGCGCACCGCCGTCGACGGCGAGCTCGAGCTCGAAGGCGCTCACGGTGCGCCCGAACGAGTGCGTGCCGCCGCGCGTCGCGCCCTCGAGGCCGCCGTCGCGCTCGTACAGGCCGTTGAGGTTCCAGCCGACGCTCTGGAACTCCGCGGGCTCCTCCTTGTCGCCGATCGCGAAGGCGTAGTCGCCGCCGCCGAAGCCCAGCCGAGCATTGCGGTCGCGACGCTCGTAGCCGACGACGATCGAGCCGTTGAAGGCGGCGCTGGTCGGGGCGATGCGCAGGCGCACGCGGAAGCGGCCGGGCTCGAGCCACAGGTCGTGGCGCACGAACGCGTCGCGCACGTGGCTGGCGCGGTCCTGCGAGC
>JABWBL010000502.1 GCA_013360535.1 Planctomycetaceae bacterium | reverse complement strand
CCGCGGCTGGTTCTGGCTGCAGGCGGGCGCCGTCGCGGACGGCCGCCTGTGGCTGTTCCTGCCGCAGATCGAGCGCACCGAGGACCCGGGCGTGTTCGGGTTCCGCTCCTGCGGGCTGTGGCTGGCGAGCACGGCCGACTTCCGCGGCGACGACCCGCTCGCTTGGCGCTTCGAGCTCGCGCCCTTCCCCCACGCCAAGTTCACGCCCGAACGCGAGCGCACGTTCGGCTGCGCGGCGCTCGTCCACGACGGCTTCCTGTATGCCTACGGGACCGAGGACGTGATCGACACGTTCCGCACGCGGCACCTGATCCTCGCGCGCGTTCCGGTCGGGAGCGCGAGCGAGCCCGACGCGTGGCGCTTCCTCGCCGACGGCGAATGGCAGGCCGATTTCCGGCGCGCCTCGCGGCTCTTCGACGGCATGGGCTCGGAGGCGGCGGTGCTGCACCAGCGCGCGCGCGGCCGGTTCGTGATCGTGTACACCGAAAATGGCCTCTCGGAGCGCATCCTCGCGCGTTCGGCGCCGCAGGCCTGGGGCCCGTGGTCGGAGCCGCTCGAGCTCGCGCGCTGCCCGGAAGCGCGCCGCGATCCGCTGCTCCTCACCTATGCGGCGAAGGCGCACGCGACGCTGTCGTCGGACGACGAGCTGGCCGTCAGTTACGTCGTGAATTCGCTCGATTTCTGGCAGGTCGCGCGCGACGCGAGCCTGTACTGGCCGCGCTTCCTGCGCGTGAGACTTCGGTCTCCCTGAGGCGATCCGCGTCCGCAGTCCGATGCCAAGTCGCGCGCGCCCCCGTAGGCTCTTGGCCGTCTCGCTCCCTACCCCTCGGAGACCCTGCCCATGCAACGTTCCCCGCGCGTCGCGCTCGCCCTCGGCCTGATCGGCCTGTTCGGACTGCGCATCGCCTTCGGTGTCGAGGAAAACCCCGTCCCCGACCCGTTTCGCCAGCTGACGGAGACGCTGCCGACGCCCAACACGTACCGCACCGCCTCGGGAGCGCCGGGCCACGAGTATTGGCAGCAGCGCGCGGACTACGTGATCGCGGTCGAGCTCGACGACGAGCGCCAGCACGTGACGGGCCACGAGACGATCACCTACTCGAACCACTCGCCCGACCGGCTCGCGTACCTGTGGGTGCAGCTCGACGCGAACCTCTTTTCGCCCGAATCGCACGCGGTGCTGACGTCGATCAGCCCGGAGATGGACAACTCGAGCTTCGAGTCGGTGCGCCGCTCGCTCGAGCGCCGCAAGTTCGATGGCGGCTCGAAGGTGACCGCGGTCACGGACGCGACGGGCGCTCCGCTCGAGCACGTGATCGTCGACACGATGATGCGCATCGATCTGCCCAGGCCGCTCGAGCCCGGCGCGCAGGTCGCGTTCTCGATCGACTGGAATTACGCCGTCAACAACTCGAAGGAATACGGTGGCCGCACGGGCTACGAGCGTTTCGAGAAGGACGGGAACATCATCTACGAGATCGCGCAGTGGTTCCCGCGCATGGCGGCCTACACCGACGTCGACGGCTGGCAGCACAAGCAGTATCTCGGCGGCGGCGAGTTCACGCTCGAGTTCGGCGACTATGTCGTGAGCATCAACGTGCCCGACGACCACGTCGTCGCCGCGACCGGCACGCTGCAGAACCCCGAGCAGGTGCTCAGCGCCACGCAACGCGAGCGTCTCGTGCAGGCCGAGAGCTCGAAAACGCCTGTCTTCATCGTCACTCCCGACGAGGCGAAGGCCAACGAGTCGCACAAGCCCGAGGGCCGGAAGACCTGGGTGTTCCGCGCCGACAACGTGCGCGATTTCGCCTGGGCTAGCTCGCGCAAGTTCATCTGGGACGCGCTGCGCCACGAGGTGCAGGGCAATCCGGTGTGGGCGATGAGCTACTACCCGAAGGAAGGCGAGCCGCTGTGGAGCAAGTACTCCACGCACGCGATCTGCCACACGCTCGACGTCTATTCGAAGCACACGTTCGCGTATCCCTACCCCACCGCGATCTCGGTCAACGGCCCGGTCGGTGGCATGGAGTACCCGATGATCTGCTTCAACGGCCCGCGGCCCGAGTCCGACGGCACGTACTCGAAAGGCACGAAATACGGCCTGATCTCGGTCGTGATCCACGAGGTCGGCCACAACTTCTTCCCCATGATCGTCAACTCCGACGAGCGTCAGTGGACGTGGATGGATGAAGGCCTCAACACGTTCCTGCAGTACATCGCCGAGCAGGAATGGGAGCCTGACTACCCCTCGAGCCGCGGCGAGCCGGCGAAGATCACGGGCTACATGAAGAGCACGGGCCAGACGCCGATCATGACGGCCGCCGACTCGGTGCTGAACATGGGCAGCAACGCCTACGCGAAGCCGGCGACGGCGCTCAACGTGCTGCGCGAGAGCGTGATGGGCCGCGAGCTGTTCGACTTCGCGTTCCGCGAGTACGCCCAGCGCTGGCAGTTCAAGCGTCCGCACCCGCCCGACTTCTTCCGCACGATGGAAGACGCCAGCGCGGTCGACCTCGACTGGTTCTGGCGCGGCTGGTTCTATTCGACGAAGGCCTGCGACATGTCGGTCGACCGCATCCGCGTCTACCGCATCGACACGCGCGATCCCAACGTCGAGAAGCCGCTCGCGAAGGCCAAGCGCGACGGCGGCCCCCAGACGCTCGCCGAGCGCAACAACGCCGGCCAGCGCACGCGCATCGACGAATTCCCCGAGCTCGCGGACTTCTACAACAAGTACGACGACCTCGAGATCACCGACAAGGACCTCGACGACTACGCGAAGCTCCTGAAGGACCTCGACGACAAGCAGCGCGAGCTGCTGCACAGCCGCCTGAGCTTCTACCTCGTCGACGTGAAGAACGTCGGCGGGCTCGTGATGCCGGTGGTGCTCGAAGCGCACTACGCCGACGGGACGACCGAGGAATTGCGCGTTCCGGTGACGGTCTGGCGCAAGGGCGCGGAGAAGGTCACCAAGATGTTCGCGAGCGACAAGGAGCTCGTGAAGCTGGTGCTCGACCCGCACCTCGAGACCGCGGACGTCGAGCTCGCGAACAACACGTGGCCGGCGGAGCTCGCCGAAACGCGCCTGCAATTGCGCGCGGGCGGCGGCGGGCGCGGTCGCA
>JABWBL010000501.1 GCA_013360535.1 Planctomycetaceae bacterium | reverse complement strand
CGCACGCGCGCCTGGGAAGGCCGCCCGCGCGCCGACGTCGCCAGCGCGCTCGCCGAACGCCCCGACTTCGTCGTTCCGACCATTCGTTTCGGCGAGGAGCCCCCCACCGCGCAGGACATCGCCGCCGCCTGGGTCAACTCGCTCGACACCGAGGCGCACCGCCCCCAGCGCGCCATGGGCATCCGCACGCAGTTCGCCGACTACGAGCTCGTCACCGTGCCCGTGCTCAACCGCTACTCGCGCGCCGCCGCCTTCCCCGACGGCCACTTCTACCTCATGCGCCGCACCGAGCTCGACCTCGCGCCCAAGCTGCGCGTGCGCCTCGAAGGCCGCTCCTTCGAGATCGAGGTCGAGCACCGCTCCCACCCCCAGCTCGTCGACCTGCGCGTCCAGCTCACCGACCGCAACGGCAACCTCTGGTCCCTGCGCCCCTGGGGCCAGTTCGAACGCGAGCCCCAGCTCCTCTCCCGCACCCGCATCCTCCTGCAGGACGCCGGCCAGCGGCGCGTCTCGCTCGTCCGCGCGCAACTCCCCTCCAACGTCAACGCCGTCGAACTCCGCGCCGTCCTCCGCAACCCCGGCGCCACCGGCGACTCGATCTTCGCCTTCGCGTCGCGCGAAGCGATCGTCGCGGTTCCGCGCTGACGGGCCGCGCGACTGCGCAGGGCGAAGCGTGAGACAGCGCAGGTCGGCGGGAAGTCAGGGAAGCTGGATCGGGATGGGGTCGGCGACGTTGGAGGGCGAAGCGGTGAACGAGATGGACAAAGGAGTCGAGCCGGTGATCTCGGCGGGGACGAGCAGGACGTAGTCGCCGGAGCGGGAGACGACGAGCGTCAGGTAGGGAGTGGCGGAGTCGGTGCCGGTGCTCTGGAAGGCGAGGCGTACGAGCGAACCTGCGCTCCTGGAGTCGTCGAGCGTGACTTTCGACCACAGGTCCGGCGCGATCGGCACGAGCGCGTCGCCGCGCCGCAGCACGAAGCGCACTTCGAGGTCCTCGGAAGGTTCGAGGCGAACGAGGAAGGGCGCCGTGGCGGCGGGCAGGTCGACGGGCAGGCGGCGCGTCACGTGGCGGGGCGCCGAGACGGAGAGGTCGATGCGGCCCGCGGGCGCGGTGATCAGGAACAGCGGCGAGTTCGCATCGCGCGCGACGTTCTCGAGCGCCAGGGCGCGTTCGCCGGAGTCGATCCAGCCGAAGCGGACCTTGGCGTTGTCGAGCCGCTCGCCGGTTGCGGCGTCCTGGACCTCGAGGATCAGCTGCGCCGGGTCGCCGAGGACGAAGCGCTCGGTGCGCGAATCGCCCGGAGCGAGCTCGAGCTCGCGCGCGACGTTCAGCGGGACGAGCGTGAGCCGCCATTTGCCGGGCGCGAGTTCGCTGCGCGCGGCGACGAGCGCGCCATCGGTCGCGCGAGGCTCGAGCGGGAGCTTCAGCACGGGCTGAGAGCGGCGCGGGTCCTTGGGATCGAACTGCGGACGCAGCTCGGCGTGCGTCGGCGTCCGGCCCGGCGGAAACGCGCGCGCCTCGACGACGACCTCGAGCAAGGCGACGCGGCTCTCGACGGCTTCCGCGCCGATCCGCCACTCGAACTCGGCTCCGGCGAGCAGCTCGCCTTCGCACGCCGCGAGCTCATGCCATTGGCCGAGTTTTCGCTCGTTCACTCGCGCGCGGAATGGCCCGACGGGCAGCCCGTCGAAGCCCACGCGCGCCCCCGGTGCCGACGCGACCGCGCGACGCAGAAGCGGCCCACCGTCCTCCCGCTCCACGACGAGCTCGAGCTTCTCGCGCACGTCGACATCGGCTCCCCACTCGAGCGCGAGCGCCGCTCCGGGGCCAAGCTCGACCGTGCGCGTTCCCTCACGCCCGGAAAGCGCGACTCGCTGCCACGCCTTGCCTTTCGCACCGACCCACACCACCGCCGTGTCCACCGTCGCCGGCAGCCGAATCGGCGACGTCGCGGCGCTCGCCCACTCGATCCGCAGGTCTCCTTCCGGCGGACATTCGTCCTCCGTGACACGCCCGCTGCCGGTGGGATCCATCGCTGTAACGAGGCTCACGCCCGCGAGCTCCCGTCCGCTGCCTCGTTCCACGACCTGCAACTCGACGCCCGCGCGCCACTTCACCCTGACCTCGAACCCTGGCTCGACCTTCACGCGCTTGCCGAGCGCCTCCGCCACCCACCCATCACTCTCGAACCGCTCGACCTCGAGCTCGCTCTCCCCGCTCCGCACCTCCAACTCGAACTTGCCTTCCCTGACCTCGACGCGGTCGCTCCTCGTGCGCTCGCTTTTTGCATCGAGCAGCTCCACGAACAACAGCCCAAAACTCTCCCGCTCTTCCCCTTCGATCCCTTCGAGCACCACGCGCCCCACGCACCTCCGCGCCTCGCCCTGCTCTGTACTCGGCGCTACCTCCGCGCGCTCCCCTTGCTGCACGGCGACCTCCACCTGCCCACCCTCTGTGCTCTTCACAGGCTCCGCCGCTTCTCCGCCCGTACCAGCACTCCACAGGAGCACGCCTCCGATCGCAGCCAACCCGAGCAGCACCACCCCAGCGAGCTTCTTCATCGTTCCCTCGCTACGCCCCCGATGCTCCCTCGTTTGCCGACTTCTCGCTTTGCGCCGCTGCTCCGCGTGCTTTTCAGTCTTCGAGTCCATTCCGCGTCGCGAAATGGAGCGCACAAACAGCAAGGCGCGACGCCAGAGGCGCCGCGTCCTGGGAATTGAGCATGCGGAAGCGGACTACGCGATCTCGTAGCGCTTCAGCTTGCGGTACAGCGTGCTCTTGCCGACCTTGAGGAGCTTGGCGGCCTTGAGCTTGTCGTTGCCGGTGGCGGCGAGGGCGCGCTCGAGGCACTTGCGTTCGTAGTGGTCGAGGCTGATGGGGTCGTCGGCGCCGATTTCGCCGGGGCGCTGGCCGAAGGCGCCGGCGGGGGCGGCGGCGGGGACGGCGAGGGAGCCCGAGGTGTTGGGCGTGACGGCGGGACGCGGCATCGAACGGGCGCGGGTCGGCGTGAGCTCGATGTCGTCGGTCGCGGGGTCGGCGTCGCGCAGGATCGCGGGCAGGTGCTCGACCTCGATCGAGCGGCCGGGCGCGCGGCGGCAGGCGCGCTCGAGGGCGGCCTTGAGTTCGG
>JABWBL010000500.1 GCA_013360535.1 Planctomycetaceae bacterium | reverse complement strand
TCGGCGCCGAGCGGCTTTTCGCAAAGCACGGCCTTCAGCGCCGTGGGGCATGTAGCGACCAGATCGGCACGCGGGCTTGGCGGCGTCGCGATCACCAGGATTTCCGGCTGGCAGCGCGCGAGCAGCGCCGGCACGGATTCGGCCGCATGCGCCACGTTCCAGCGCGAGCACACGCGCGCGCGGGAGCGCCTCGCGCAGGCGCGTCAGTGCCTGCCGCCAGTCCTCCTCGACGAGGAACAGGTCGAGCACGACGACGTCGACGGCGTCGGCCGAGCTGCGCGCGAGCGCGAGCCCGGTGGACCCGACCACACCGACGGTCACGCACTCCGGATCGCTCGCGAGCGTGTCCTTGAGGACCTTGCGCGCGAGGGCCGAGTCGTCGATCCCCAGGACACCGATGCGGACCATGCTTCCGCTAGCTCCCGGTGATCCCGAGGATCTGCAGCTTTTCCTGCACCATTTCCGCGGTGAAAGGCTTCATCAGGTACTCGTTGGCGCCCGCGGCGAGCGCGCGCACCACCTGCTCCATCTCGGTCTCGGTGGTCACCATCATCAGCGGCAGGTCGCGCCAGTCGACGCTCGCGCGCACGCTCTTGATGAACTCGTAGCCGTTCATCTCGGGCATGTTCCAGTCGACGAGCGCGATGTCGAAGTGCCGGCCGTCGGAGAGGCGCTCGAGCGCCTCCTTGCCATGGCCCGCGGTCACGACCTCGAAGCCCATCCCGGTCAGGATGCGGGTGAGCACGGTGCGGATCACGGCCGAGTCGTCGATGACGAGAGCTCTCACGATGGATTCCTCAGGCTTGGAAGGGACTCGCGGGGAACGCGCTCACGCCTCGGCGGGGACGCCCAGGACCTTGTCGGTGTCGAGCAGCAGCAACAGCTCGCTCTCGACCTTGACGACGTGCTGGATCAGCTCACGCCCCAGCCCGCTCAGGTTCTCGGGCGGGCGTTCCAGCGCGGCCGCGTCAACTTCGACGACGTCGCCGATCTCGTCGACGAGCAGGCTCACGGCGCCTTCGTCGGTGCGCAGCACGACGTTCATCGAACGCCCCTCGCCCTTGCGCGGACCGCGCTGCAGCCGGGCCCGCAGGTCGATCGCGGTCACGATCTGCCCGCGCAGGTTGATCAGGCCGCGCACGACGTCCGGTGCGAGCGGCACGTGCGTCATGTCCTGATCGCGCAGCACTTCCTGGACCTTGTGGACCTCGACGCCGAACAGCGAACGGTCGAGGTAGAACGTGCAGTACTGGTTGAGGTGGCTCACGTGGGTACTCCTAGGCGCCGAGCGCCGCTCCTTCGTAGCGGGACTCGTACATGCCGATCACGGAGTTGACGTCGATCAAGTCCGTCACCTTGCCGCTGATCACGGCCGTGCCCAGCAGGCCCTGCCGCGAGACCTTGCGCTGCACGGTCAGTTCCTGCTCGACGATGTCGAGGATGCGGTCGACGACGAGGCCGTAGCTCTTGTCGCCCGAGCGCACGACGACCGCCTGCGCAGGCGGGCAGCCGGCGACCGTCGCGTCCTGCATCGCGCCCTCGACGGGCCGACCGAAGAGCTCGGCGAGCGAGACCAGCGGCAGGATGTCGCCGCGGTACTGCACGACGCGCGTCGAGCCGGAGACCTCGACCTGATCGGCCGCGAACTCCTCGAGCCGCGCGGCGTCCTCCAGCGGAGCGGCCATGCGCAGGTCGTTGCCGACGCGGAAGAGCAGCAGCCGGCGCTTGTGGGTCGTGGCGGCCTCCGTGGCGGTGCTCGAGCCCTTGGCGCTGCGATCCCGCGACTGGTTGACCACGCGCGAGCGCTGCGCGAGGCCCATCACGTCGAGGATCAGCGCGACGCGGCCGTCGCCCATGATCGTCGCCCCGGCGAAGCTCGTCAGGCCCTTGAGCAGCTTGCCCAGCGGCTTGACGACGATTTCCTCGGTGTCGCAGATGCGGTGCACCACGAGTCCAAACTGCCGGTCGTCGGCCTGCAGCACCACGATGTTGACCGCGTCGTCGGCGGGATCGGGACCGGGCAGGCCGAGCTGGCGGTCGAGGAACACCAGCGGCAGCAGCGCGCCTCGCAGCCGGTAGACCGGCGCGTCCTCGATGTACTCGATGCCGGAGCGCGCCGCGTCGCCTTCGAGGCGCACGAGCTCGAGCAGCGACACCTGCGGGATCGCGAAGCGTTCGTTGCCGGTGACGACCACCAGCGCCGGGATGATCGCGAGCGTCAGCGGGATCTTGATGCGGATCGCGAGCCCGAAACCGAACTTGTTCTGCAGGTCGATCTGGCCGCCGGTCTTCTCGATGTTCGAGCGCACGACGTCCATGCCGACGCCGCGGCCGCTGACGTTGGTCACGGCCGCCGCGGTCGACAGGCCCGGCGCGAAGATCAGCATGCAGGCCTCGCGCTCGCCCATGCGAGCCGCCTGTTCCTGCGTGATCAGGCCGCTCGACACGGCCTTGCGCTTGACGCGCTCGACGTCGACGCCACCGCCGTCGTCGGAGATCTCGATCACGACCTGTCCGCCCTCGTGGAAGGCGCTCAGCTGCAGGGTGCCCTCCTCGGGCTTGCCACGCTGGCGGCGCACTTCGGGCGTCTCGATGCCGTGGTCGCAGGAGTTGCGGACGATGTGCGTCAGCGGGTCCTTGATCGCCTCGAGGATCGTCTTGTCGAGCTCGGTCTCCTTGCCGTCCATCTCGACCTTGATCTTCTTGCCCAAGGTCTGCGCGAGGTCGCGCACGACGCGCGGCAGCTTGCTCCACACGTTGGAGATCGGCTGCATGCGCGTCTTCATGATGCTTTCCTGCAGCTCGGTCGTGATCAGGTTGAGCCGCTGGGTGGTCGCGAGGAACCCGTTGTCGTTCGAGCCCGTCGTGAACTGCAGCACCTGGTTGCGCGCGAGCACGAGCTCGCCGACCAGGTTCATCAGCTCGTCGAGCTTGCGGATGTCGACGCGGACGGTCTCGCTGATCGACTTCAGGGACTCGAGGTCGTCGGCGGGGCGGTGGGGGTCGTGGTCCTCTGTCTCCGCGGATGCATCCGAAGGACGGCCTTCGAGGCCGTCCTTCGGATGAACTTGCCAAGCCTCGGGGACGTCCTGATGGGCTTCGCTCGCCTGCGGCTCGCTGCGCGCTCCGC
>JABWBL010000499.1 GCA_013360535.1 Planctomycetaceae bacterium | reverse complement strand
CGGCGCGCAGCGCCCCGGTGCCCGAACCCTCGACATCGCAGTACACGCAGCCGCCAAAGCCCTTCGAGCCGTCGCGGTTGGGGCACTGGGAGCCCGCGTCGAGCGCGACGCGGTGCAGGGGCGCGCCGAAGCGCTCGCGCGTCCAGTCCCCGAACGTGCGGAAGCGGAGCGGCGGCATCGGGACGGAGGATAGCGCGCGCCGACGCTATCCTCGCGCGCCCTTCCGCGATGCAGATCCAGCCCATCGTCATCGGCACCGCCGGCCACATCGACCACGGCAAGTCGAGCCTCGTGCGCGCGCTCACCGGCATCGACCCCGACCGCCTGAAGGAGGAGAAGGAGCGCGGCCTCACGATCGACCTCGGCTTCGCGCCGCTCGAGCTGCCCGACGGTCGCACGGTCGGCATCATCGACGTGCCGGGGCACGAGCGCTTCGTGCGCAACATGGTCGCGGGCGCGACCGGCATCGACCTCGTCGTGCTCGTCGTCGCCGCCGACGACGGCGTGATGCCGCAGACGCGCGAGCACCTCGACATCATGGGGCTGCTCGGGCTCGAGCGCGGCATCATCGCGCTCAACAAGATCGACATGGTCGAGCCCGGCATGGCCGAGCTCGCGGAAGAGGACGTGCGCGTGGCCGTGAAGGGCACGTTCCTCGAGGACGCGCCGATCCTGCGCGTGTCGGCGCGCACCGGCGAGGGTCTCGAGGCCCTCAAGGCGCGCATGATCGCCGACGCGCTCGCGATCCAGCCGCGCACGGCCGAGGGCATCTTCCGCCTGCCGATCCAGCGCGTCTTCTCGAAGGCCGGCTTCGGCACGGTCGTCACGGGCGTGCCGGTGTCGGGCACCGTGCGCATCGGCGACGTGCTCGAGGTGCTGCCGGCGGGAGTGCGCGGCAAGGTGCGCGGCCTGCACGCCTACGGCAAGCCGACCGACGTCGCGCGCGCGGGGCACTCGACGGCGATCAACCTGTCCGACGTCGACACTTCGCTCGTCGTGCGCGGCCACGTCGCCGCGAGTCCCGACTTCTTCAGTCCCGTGCGCATGGTGGCCGCGCGTTTTCGCGTGCTGCCGTCGCTCGAGCGGCCGGTCACCGATCGCATGGAAGTGCGCCTGCACACGGGCACGGCGGATCCGCTCGGTGAGCTCGTGCTGCTCGACCACCACGAGCTGCGGCCGGGCGAGGAGGGCCTCGTGCAAGTGCGCCTCGCGGAGCCGCTGGTGTGCGCACCGGGCGACCGCTTCATCCTGCGGCTCGCGTCGCCGTCGATCACGCTCGGCGGCGGGCGCATCGTCGAGGAGAGCCGCCACCGCCTCAAGCGCTTCAAGGGCTTCGTGATCGAGGAGCTCTCGCGGCAGGCGGAGGCGCTCGGCGATCCCAGTGCGCTGCTCGAGACGACGCTCGCGCGCGCGGGAGCGACGCTGACGCCGGTGGCGGAGCTCGCACAGGCGATCAAGCAGCCGCCGGAGCTCACGCTCTCGCTCCTGGAGCGCCTCTACAAGGAAAAGCGCGCGCGCGCGCTGCCGCCGCGGCAGGAGTGGATCCACGCCGACCGGCTCGAGGAGTCGCTCGTCCGGCTGCGCGGCGCGCTGGCGAAGTGGTTCGCGGACAATCCGCTGCGGCGCGTGATGGAGGTGCTCGAGCTGCGCAAGCTGACCGGGCTCGAGGCGGAGTTTCTCGACGCGCTGATCGACGAGGAGGCGCGCCGCGGCCGCATGGTGCGCCAGCCCGGTGGCCTCGTCGCGCCGGCGGGGCGCGAGGTGAAGCTCGACGACGCGGCCGCGAACCTGCGCACGAAGTTGCTCGCGCTGTTCGAGGCGCGCGGCTACCAGCCGCCGTTCACCGAGGAGCTGCCGGTGCTGCTCGGCGCGCCGGCAAAGGAACTCGCGCGCGTGATCGCGCTGTGCGTCGACGAGGGCTCGCTCCAGAAGGTCTGCGCCGAGTTCGTGATGGCCACGACCACGATCGACAGGGTCAAGCAGCTCGTGGTCGAGAACTGCACGAAGCACGGGCACCTCGAGATCCCACAGCTGCGCGACGCGCTCGGCACGACGCGCAAGTACCTGATCCCGCTGCTCGAGTACTTCGACTCGAAGGGCGTGACGACGCGCCTTGGCGCCAACCGCGTGCTCAAGAAGCGCTGAGTGGCTCGATCGGGCGCGCGAGCGTGACGAACACGAGCGCGCCGTTGGGGGAGTGAGGACGGTGCACGCTGCCGGGTGAGTGGCGCACGTAAGTGAGCGGGCCGTAACGCTTGCCGCCGTCCTCGAGTTCGCCTTCGAGCACGAGGTATTGCTCGCCCGCCGGATGGCGGTGCGCGTCGTAGGTCGCGCCGGCCTCGAAGCGCAACAGCACCGCCGACTCTCCACTCCCTGCGTCGAAAAAGAGCTTCTTCCACTGCACGCCCGCGCACGGCGTCGGCCGCCACGCGAGCGTGTTTCCCTCGACGAACAGGCTTTGGCTCACTTGAGCGTCTCCAGATGGCGCTGCACGCCGAGCAAGCCGACACGCGCGCACCACGCCATGTTCCAAGGCTCCTTGTCGGTCGTGTTTTCCGGCAGGTCACCGGCCGAGTGGTAGTAGAGGTCGTAGTCGACGGACACCTTGTCGCGCTCCCGCCAGCTCTCGCCCGGCATGCCCGCGGTGCGCTTGTGCTCGCCCGCCGTGCCCCAGGCGCTCGTGAACACGCTCACCGACGGCAGGCGCGCGTCCTTGAAGCGCTTCGAGTCGCTGAAGACGTAGCTGTCCGTGCCACCAAGGCTCCGGTTCGTCGCCCAACGCGCCGGGAAAACGCCAGGTTTCTCCGGCGTTTCCTTGGGAGCGTGGTCGCGCATCACTCCGAGCAGCGCCTGCACGAGCGCGACGTTGCCCTCGAGATCGTCGGGCTCGACGTTGACCTGATCGGCGCCGCTGCCGAAGCCCGACTGGTCGTAGTTGAGCACTCCGAGCAGCTCGCCATCGGCGGGCACGCAGGTCTCGAGGAAGTGCCGCGTCGACGTGATCTCCGCGCCCCAGATCGCGAAACGGACCTCGTGCGCGGGCGGCGGAGCGCCGGCGTCGATCGCGCGCTTCCACGCGGTCGCGATCTCGAGCACCGTCGCGACGCCGCTGGCGTTGTCGTCGGCGCCC
>JABWBL010000498.1 GCA_013360535.1 Planctomycetaceae bacterium | reverse complement strand
CCTCGAACGGCACCTTCGCCTCGGCCAGCGTGCGCTTGGCGCGCACGATGCGCTGCGCGATCGTCGGTGCGCTCGTCAGGAACGCGCGCGCGATCTCCTCGGTGCCGAGCCCGCAGACTTCGCGCAACGTCAGCGCGAGCCTGGCCTCGGGTGCGAGCGCCGGATGGCAACACGCGAACACGAGCCGCAGCCGGTCGTCGGCGATCTCGTCGTCGTGCGTGACCTCGGGCTCGTGCTCGAGCCGCTCCGCGAGCGACGACAGCGTCCCATCGAGCCGCTGCCGCCGCCGCAACGCATCCAGCGCCTTGTGCCGACCCGTCGACACCAGCCACGCCCGCGGATTCTCCGGCACCCCGTCGCGCGGCCAGTCCTCCAGCGCCGCCACGAACGCCGCCTGCAACGCATCTTCCGCGAGCTCCAGGTCGCCGAGGAGCCGCACCAGCGTCGCGAGCACCCTGCGCGACTCCTCTCGCCACACCCGCTCGACTTCTTCGCGCGCGCCGTTCACGCCTTGCCGTGCTTGCGTTGCAGTTCCTCGAAGGGCTTGGCGGCGCGCTGGACGTCCTCGGGGAAATCCTCCATTTCCTGCACTTGCCGCACCTCGATCACTTCGTTGTCGGAGCCGGGGCAGCGCTTGGCCCAGTCGATCGCCTCGGCGCGCGACGCGACGCGGATCATCCAGTAGCCGCCGAGCACTTCCTTGGCCTCCGCGAACGGCCCGTCGGTCACGACCGGCTTGCCGGCCTTGAAGCTGACGCGCGCGCCGCTCGAGGGCGGGTGCAGGCCGTCGAGGCCGACGAGCACGCCCGCGCGCTCGAGCTCGGTGTTGAACTTCATCATCGCTTCGACGCGGTCGACGGGCGGCGTCGTGTCGGGGGTCGCGCTCTCGTAACCCTTGGGGATCATCAGCAGCATGAATCGCATGGTGGTTTCCTCGTGGTGGTGGGGGAGCTACTGGTGGCATTCGGGGGAGTAGGGCCGGATCTCGAGCGCCCAGCCGAGGTCGGCGCCGATGCGGGCCGCGGGGTGGAGCGACGCGACGCGGATCGCGTCGTTGAGGTCGCGCGCCTCGATGATCACCACGCCGCCGACGCGCTCCTTCGTGTCGGCGAACGGGCCGTCGGTGACGATCGGCTTGGGGCCGCCGGGGCGCAGCGTGACGACGTCCCACTCGAGGCTCTTGCCCTCGACGAGCTGGCCGGTGGCGCGCAGTTCGGCATCGAAGGCCTTGCACTGGGTCAGCAGCGCCTCGAATTCCGCCTTGGTGAGCGCGCCCATCTTCTTCGGGTCGCCGTACGCGAGACACAGGTACTTCATGTCGATGCCTTGGGGCTTGGGTCCGTGGAGTGTCGGAGCTCTTTCTCCGACGCCCTTGGTCGCGCGGCAAGCCCCGGGATCGACAACGACTTGCCCGAAATCCGCGCTCCGTCGCAAGCCCTGTCCGCTTGCGAGGTTGCGGCGGAGCTACTCCTCGACGCGCTGGCGCTCAACACGCACGACCCGCGTGCTCGAGGCGGCATCGTGCAGGCCGTTTTCGGTCAGCAGGAACGACACGAACTCGAACGGGATCAGCCGGCACAGGGTGCGCATCACGATCGCGGAGGTGCTCGGCTTGCGTCCGCCCGCATCGACGACGCGAGTGCGCGTGAGCAACTTGCCCACCGTGCGCCCGACCGTCGCCTCCAAGACGACGTAGTAAAAGAAACCGAGCGAATAGACCGCGATCGTCAGCGCCGTCCCGACCGAGTTCCCTTCGAGCGTCGCTTCGTCGAGGAACACTCCCAACACCACCAGCACTGCGATCTGCAGCAGGACAATCGTCGTCGCGTCGACGATGAGGTTGACGACTCGCTGCCCCTTCGATGCGAGCGGCAGTCGGCCCTTGCGAGCCTTCGACGTAGCGGTCGCCGTGGGAGTCTGCGGAGCGCGATGGGGATTTTCGTTGGCCATGGGAAGGATCGGGAGCATCCCCGACTCGCGCGGAACCGTCCAGAGTGCGCGCCGTTCGGAGGTGTCACCCGGGAGCGGCTCGTTCTTCCTCGTCCTCAGGCGTCCTTGTGCGAGCTCGGCTTGCGGCGACGGCGGGATCCGGCCCACGAGAGCCCGAGCACATCGAGCAGGTCGATCAGGAGCGTGAAGAGGGCTTCGAGCATGACCCGTTCCTTTCGAACGAGGCGCCATCGGAGTCGATGGCGCGAGTGTCGCGCGGGGAGGAGCGCGAGCCGCCTCAAGACTACAGCGGAGTGCCGAGTTGGGTAACCGCGGAATCGAGCCAGCTCGGCGCAGCCGCCTTGACGCTCGTGCTTCCTCCGCCGATCGTCGTCGGCATGAAGCTCGAACTCGAAGCGGTTCTCCCTCGCGGCTTCAGCGCACTTCGGTTCCGCATCGCCACGCTCGGTTGCTGCGTGTCGCTGCTCGGCTGCGCCACGACGCAGAACCCCGTGCCGCACACGGAGCCGCCGCCGCTGCTTTTTCCCATGCCTGAATCGGCGCCTGGAAATGGTGTCGCACGCTGGCTGCCGGTCGAGGCGGAGGTCGTCTCGTGGCTGAAGCTTCGCAAGTATCCGTGGGTCGTCGACGGGGCGGGACTTGCGATGGCCGACGGGCTCACGAGCAAGTGGACGCGCGCGGACGACGGCGCGCTCAGTGTCCGAGTGTGGGTCTCGCGCGGCTTCACGGCGACATCGATCGACCTGTTCTTCGAGGCCCGCGCGCGTGACACCCTGACGAAGCCCAGCGGCACGTGGCCCGTCGTCGTCGGAGTCGCGGGCCACTCCGACGACGGGGGCCCGGATGTCTGGCAGACGGCTTCGGGGAATGTGCTCGTGAGCGAGAACCCGTGGACATGGGCGGAGTCCGGCGCACCTTCCGAGCTGCTCATCAGCTTCACGCTGACGAATTGCTCTCGCACGCCTCCCTCGCACGTGCAGGGCATCGTGAACCTGAGAAAGCCCTGACGGGCCGCGCGCTCAGCGCCGCAACGCCGCGAACCAGGCGGCGCACCAGAGGGCGAGGGCGGCGGCGGCGAACCAAGGTTGGAAGCGCGGGGAGGTGAGGCCCTTCGGCGCGAAGCGGGCGTGGAG
>JABWBL010000497.1 GCA_013360535.1 Planctomycetaceae bacterium | reverse complement strand
GACGAGCACGGTCGCCCCCGCCGCGATCGCGAGCGACAGCCTGACCGCGTCGAGCACCTCCGGGTCGAGCACGTGCGCCTACACGCCGCCGACGAGGAAACCGTGCGCGACGAACACGTCCTGCGCGGGCCGGGCGAGGAACCGCTCGAACACCGCACGCGCATCGGCCGCCGCCGCCTGACCACGCAGCAGCCCGAGCGAATACTCGATCTTCGGGCCCTCGGAGAGCGGCACGCGGAACACGACACGCACGCGCTCCGAAGCCTCGGCGTCGGTCGCGTACACGACGCCCGCCTCGCAGCCGCCGCTCTCGACCGCCGCCAGCGCCGCGCGCACGTCGATGCCCGGCACGACACGCTCCTTCAGCGCGTCCCACGCGCCCGCCTGCTCGAGCCACGCCTTCGCGTAACGCCCGACCGGCACGGCCTCGGGGCTGCCGAGCGACAGGTGCACGATCGCCTCCTGCGCGAGCGCCTTCGCCCCTTCGAGCTCGACGAGCTTCGAGCTCGCCGGGACGACCACGACGAGCTGGTTGGAGAGCCACGGCCGCGGCGCCTCGCGCTCCACCAGCCCACCCTTCGCGACCAACTCCACCTGCAGCGTGTCCGCCGACAGGAACACGTCCGCCTGCTTCGCCGCGAGCGCTTGCTGCGCCAGCACGTTCGAGGCCGCGAAGTTGAGCACGAGCTTCAGCTCAGGGTGCTGCGCCTCGAATCCCTTCGCGATCTCCTCGGTCGCCGCACGCAGGCTCGACGCCGCGTAGACGTGCACGTTGCGCCGCTCGACCTTCGCGTGGTCGCCGCCGCAGGCCGCGCACACGAGCGCGAGCACGATTCCGGCCAGATGCGTCAACCCGCGGGCTTTGCGTGACTCCATGCCAGCCCAAGTTACTCCTCTCGTCGGCGGCTCACCATCCGGCGCTCGGCCGCAGCTTCGAAGCGGCGCCCGACCGAGCGCCTGTGCGCGTCAGCGAAAGAGGCGCTGGGAGAAAACCGAGGTCGCGCCGCCGCCTACACGCAGAGCAGCATCGACAGGCGGCGCTGGAACTCGAGCACACGCGGATCCGCCTGGCCGAGCAGGTTGAAGACCTCGATCATCGCCTTGCGCGGCGCGCCGTCCTCGAACTTCAGGTCGAGCTTGGCGGCGGTGAGCATCTCTTCGAGACCGTCCTCGTAGCGACCCGCGGCGACGAGCGCCTTGCCGAGCGCGATGCGCGCGCCGGGATCCTTCGGGGCGGCCTTCACGGCGGCCTCGAGCGGAGCGAGCTCGCCCACCTTCTCGGTCGCGGCGAACTGCGCGGCGAGCGCCTGCGCCTCGGGCAACTCGAGATCTTCGCCCGTGACTTGCGCAAAGACTTCCTTGGCCTCGTCGAGGCGATCGGAAGCGACCAGCAGGCGCGCGAGCGCGAGCCGCAGCTTGCCGGCCTTCGGATCGCGGTGCAGCGCGCGCGCGAGCAACGCGAGCGCCTCGTCGCGCTTGCCCGCGGCCTCGAGCTTGAGCGCTTCCTCGAGCGGATCGGCGGCCGCGGCACCGAGGTGCTTCTCCAGCAGCTTGCGCACGCTGGCCTCGGGCTGCGCGCCCATGAAGCCGTCGACGGGCCGCGCACCCTTGAGCAGCATCACGGTCGGCACGCTCTGGATCTGGAAGAGCTCCGCGATCTCCGGGTTCTGGTCGACGTCGACCTTGGCGAGCACGAACTTGCCCGCCAGCTCGCGCGCGAGCTTCTCGAGGATCGGCACGAGCGTCTTGCACGGCCCGCACCAGGTCGCCCAGAAGTCGACCAGCACCGGGACGGTCTTCGAGCGCTCGACCACCTCGGCCTGGAAGTTCGCAACGGTGACGTCGACGATCGCGGGTGCGGCTTGGGTCTGCATGACGCTCCTTCTAGGACAGGGTCCTGATCACTTCCCGATCAGGAAGTGGCACACGTCGCTCGGCCGCATGACGTACTCGCGGCCTTCGCTGCGCAGCTTGCCGGCGGCCTTGATGGCGGCCTCGGTCTTGTACTGCACGAGGTCGTCGACCGAGTAGATCTCGGCGCGGATGAAGCCCTTCTCGAAGTCCGTGTGGATCACGCCCGCGGCCTTCGGCGCGCTGTCGCCCTTGTGGATCGTCCAGGCGCGGATCTCCTTGGGGCCCGCGGTGTAGTACACCTGCAGGCCGAGCAGGTGGTAAGCCTGCCGGATCAGGCGGTGCAGGCCGGGCTCCGTGAGGCCCATGTCGGCGAGGAACGCGGTGCGGTCCGCGGGCTCGAGGCTCATGATCTCGCCTTCGATCGCACCGGAGAGCGCGACCACCTCGGCGCCTGTCGCCTCCGCGTGCGCGCGCACCTTGTCGACCAGCGGCGACTTGCCCTCGAGGTCGCTGTCGGCGACGTTCGCCACGAACAGCACGGGCTTCATCGTGATCAGGAACAGCGGGTAGAGCACCGCGGCTTCCTGCGGCGTCCAGGCGTGCGTGCGCAGCTGCTTGCCGGCCTCGAGCCAGGCCTTGGCGCGGTCGAGCACGTCCTTCTCGAACATCGCGTCCTTGTCCTGCGCACGCGCCTTCTTCGCGGCGCGGTCGGCGGCGCGCTCGACGGTGTCGAGGTCCGCGAGGCCGAGCTCGAGCTCGATCACCTCGATGTCGCGCAGCGGATCGACCGAGCCCGACACGTGGATGATGTCGCCCGACTCGAAGCAACGCACGACGTGCAGGATCGCGTCGCACTCCTTGATGTTGCCGAGGAACTTGTTGCCCAGGCCCTCACCCTGGCTCGCGCCCTTCACGAGCCCGGCGATGTCGACGATCTTGAGCGAGGCGGGGATGATGCGCTCGCTCGCGATGAAGCCGCGCAGCAGCTCGAGGTTGGGATCGGGCACGTCGACGACGCCGATGTTCGGCTCGATCGTGCAGAACGGGTAGTTCGCGCTCTCGGCCCCGGCGGCCGTGATCGCGTTGAAGATGGTGGACTTCCCGACGTTGGGGAGACCGACGATGCCGCAGGCGAGACCCATGGATTTGCCCCTGTTTTTGGGGCGAGAAGTCTACTGCGGCACGGCCCGGACTTCGAGGGAGCGCAGCGCATAGACACCCGCGGCGAGGCCCGGATGCAGCCGGACGCGGCCCGCGAGGCCCGGAACGCGCAGCTTGACGTGCACGACGTTGGCGCTGCGCGCCGGCAGCGGCCGCTGG
>JABWBL010000496.1 GCA_013360535.1 Planctomycetaceae bacterium | reverse complement strand
AACGCTTCGGCTGGTGATGGACGCGCGCCGCCGTCCCAAGGCGGGGACGGCGGCGCGCGTGTTGGAGGCTCGGGTGCCCGGCGCCCGCGCTCAGAGCCGGAACTGGCCGACGGCGGCCATCAGCTCGTTCGCCATGCGCGACACCTCGCTCGAGACCTTGAGCGTCTCCGAGGCGCCCGTGGAGGCCTCGCGAGCCGCCGAGGCCACCTGCGACATGTTGGCGGTGATGTCGGTGGTCGACGCGCTCGCGCCCTGCACGTTCTGCGTGATCTCGTGCGTGGCGGCGGTCTGCTCCTCGACCGCGGCGGCGATCGTCGTCTGCAGGCTGTCGATCTCGCGGATGATGCCGCCGATGCGAGTGATCGCCTCGACCGCGCCACGCGAGCCCGACTGCATGGCCGTGATCTTGCCGGAGATGTCGGTGGTCGCCTTGGCGGTGGCCTTGGCGAGCTCCTTGACCTCGTTGGCGACCACCGCGAAGCCGCGTCCGGCCTCACCGGCGCGCGCGGCCTCGATCGTCGCGTTGAGCGCGAGCAGGTTGGTCTGCTGCGCGATGGTCGTGATCGTCTTGAGGATCGCGCCGATCTCCTCGCTCGAACGATCGAGGTCGCCGACCGTGGTGTTCGTCGACTCGGCCGTCTCGACCGCCGTGCGCGCGACCTTCGCGGCCGCGCTCGAGCTGCGCGCGATCTCCGAGATCGCCGAGGTCATGCCGGCGGTGCTGTCGGACACCGTCGTCATCGACTCCGCGACCTTGGAAGCCGAGGAAGCGACGACCTGCACCTGATTGGCGGCCTGCTGGGCCTCGGTGTTCATCTTGACGCTGGTGGTCGTCAGCGACTCCGAGGCCTTGGCGAGCTGCTCCGCGGAGGTGCGGATGCGCAGCATGCTGCCGCGCAGGTCCTCGAGCAGTCGCGAGAGGCCCTGGCCCATGCGGCCGATCGCGTCGGTGCCGGTCACGTCGACCTTCGCGGTCAGGTCGCCGCGCGAGATGGCGTCGACGGTGGCGAGCATGCGCTCGACCTTGTCCTGCAGCTGCTGGGCCTGCTCGAGCTCGCGCTTCTGCAGTTCCTTGGCCGTGGCGTCGGACTTGAGCTGTTCGGTGATGATGCGCCAGTTGACGAGCGTGCCGACGCGCTTGGCGGTGTTGTCGTGGATCGCGCACAGGCACAGGTCGATCGTCTCGTCGCCGAACTGCACCTGCGTGCAGACCGGCAGGTTGGCCTCGTTCGTGAGGAAGCCGAGATTCGCGCGCGGGTCGCGGAAGAAGCGCGACAGGGGCTGGCCCTTGAGGCGCGCCGGCGCGAAGTCCGCCCCGAGCTTGCCGAGCGCGGCCTCCGACTCGGGGTTGAAGTACACGAGGTTCATGTCGCCGTCCGCGTACATCATCGCGGTCGGGGCGTTCTCGACCATCGCGGCGACGCGCGCGGCTTCCGCGGCGAAGGACTCGGCCCTGGCGGCGGTTTCCTGCGCCTCGCGGGCCGTGCGCTCCATCTCCTTCGCGCTCTCCTCGATCGTGCGCTTCTGCGCCGCCATCTCGGTCGCGCTCTCCTCCATGCGGCGCACCGTCTGGGTGACGGCCCTCGCCATGCGACCGATCTCGTCGTCGCAGTCGACGCATGAGAGCGCCGCCATGTCGCCCGACTCGAGCACCTTCACGGCCGAGTTCAGCGGGTCGACGATCATGCGCGCGATGCGCATGCCGAGGAACAGCGAGAGCGCCGCGCCCAGGCCGAGGACCGACCACGCGATCCACGTCGAGGTCGCGGCGACTTCCTCGCTCTCGGCGACGGCCGCATCGGCGTCGGTCTCGATGCGCTCACCGAGCTCGCCGAGGCTGGTCTCGAGGCGGTCGTAGACCGCCTGCACTGCCGGGAGCTGCTCGCGGGCGAGCTTGACCTCGCCCTTCGCGCACAGGTTGACGAGGGCCGTGCAGCCCTCGACGTACTCCTGGATGTCGGGCTTGGCCTTCTCGATCGCCTCGCGCGTCTGGGGCTCGAGCTCGAGCTTGTCGAGCGCGTCGCTGTAGCGACGGAAGTTCGCGGCGAAGTCGGCGGTCTCCGCCACTGCACCGGCGATCTGCTCGGGATCCCCCTCCGCGCCGACGAGCAACCCGCGGTACACGCAGGCGAGCATGCCGTCGTGCATCATGTCGCACAGCGTCATGTTGCGTACGGCGGGCAGCTGCGTGCGGCCGACGTCGACCGTCGTGGTGCCGAGGCGGCTGGAACTCCACAGCCCAGCTCCACCGACGGCGGCGATGGCCACCACGGCAAGGGCGACGAGGGTGTAGATCTTCTGCGCGATCGAAAGGCGGCGGATCCAGCTCATGGGGGGAAGTGCAAGTTCGTTGGGGTTGAAACGATGGCGGCACGGGCCCCTGGGAGTGGCCCATGTGCGAACGCCAATCGTTTCGGCAGGACGCCGAGCCGGACCTGAGATCCGTTTCAGGGCGGAAACGCTCGCGGACCGTGCGCGGCTTTCATCCGCGCGCCCACCCTTCGACCACGCTGCACCCGCGCGCGGCGCGCTTCGCCGCTACTTCCGCCCTAGGAGCCGCGGGTCGTACGCAAAGGCAGCTCCGAGGTCCTCCTCGGGATCCGCGCGCTTCGACCGGGAAAGAACTTCCAGCAACCGCTCCCGGTACGGGGAATCCTTGCGCACGTACACGAGCACCCACCACGCATCGCCCCACGCGTCCCCGAGGCGGTAGCACGTTGCAAATTCGCAGCGCTCGCGCAGCCAGACCATCTCGCGCCAGAACGACTCGACCACGCGCTCGTGGTTCCAGTGCTCGAACAGCGCACTGCCGCGGCCACGCACCGTGCGCTGCACGTGCGCGCCCTGGAAGTTCACGTCGCTCTCCGGCCCGCTCGAGCCCGGCGCGGCCGGCGGCAGGATCGAGAAGGCCACGTCAGGACCGAGTGAGTCGATGTACTTCCACATCGCCTCGACGCTCATGGCCTCGCGCCCCGAGAGCCGGTTGTGGTTGAGCCCGACCCAGTCGACCGCGCGCAGGCGCGAGAACCACGGCACTTGCCCCGCGCCCGAGAGCAGGATCGTCGCGTCCTGCTCGAGCCCGCTCTCGCCGAGGTCGAGCCCCAGGCGCGCGAGCGCGTTGTTCGGCCGGAACTGCGGCCACCACGAGGTCGCGACGCTGCGCGGGTGCGCGAG
>JABWBL010000495.1 GCA_013360535.1 Planctomycetaceae bacterium | reverse complement strand
GCGCGCGGCGCTCGAGGGCAAGGACTCCGACCCCGCGGCGCAGCTCTTCCGCGACGCGGAGCGCAACTACCTCCTCGTCGCTCTCGACGGCTCCAAGGGCGCGCACAACGTGACCTATGCGCTCGATGCGCTGCGGGTCGCGGCCGAGCGTGTCGACGGCGCGCGCGCGGCGCTCTCGCTCGCCAGCGAGACTCCAGTGGCCTCCGGCTTCCCGGCGCGCACGACCGAGGGCTGCAGCGAGTGCCATGCCGGCACCGGAGGCTCCGCGAGCTTCTCGCGTGCTGAACAGGCCTTCCCGCACGCGTCGCACCTCGCGCAGGGCATGGACTGCTCGAAGTGCCACAGCACGACCGAGCACGGCAAGCCCGCCTTCCCGCGCAGCGAGTGCGCGACCTGCCACCATCAGGAGAGCGAGAAGTTCGACGTCTCCGAGTGCTCGAACTGCCACACGGCGCAGGACGGCATGCTGCGGGGCTCGCTCGCGTTCCTCGCGGAGCCCAAGCCGGGCACGATGGGCGAGATGGACTGCTACGAGTGCCACGGCGAGGCGCCGGACATCGTGAAGCCCAAGCCGCAGACCTGCGTGCTGTGCCACGAGGCGGGCTACGACAAGATGTTCGCGGACTGGCAAGCGGAGATCGGGAAGGAACTCGCGCGGCTCGAGCGCGAGCTCGCCACCGCCGCAGCCCGCGGAGTCGCGCCGGAGGCCATCGCGAAGGCACGGACTGCGCTGGAGTCCGTACGGGCCGATGGGTCTGTGGGCGCACACAACTACGAGTTGGCCAAGTTCTTGCTGGGTGAAGCGCAGCATGCGCTCGCCAGCGACTGATCGACTCCGGCCCTCTGAGCGCGCTCCCGCGCGCGACCTCGCCATGAAGCTCCTCCACGGAGTACGGTGGCTCGTCCCGTTCCTCGTCGTGCTCGCCAACCTCGGCGCCGGCACGCCGGCCCGTGCGCAGGTGGAAGACAAGCTCTGCCAGCTGTGCCACGCGGAGGTGAAGGCCGATCCGGCGGTGCGTTCGTCGCACGCGGAGCTCTCCTGCACGGAGTGCCACGTCGACCTGCTCTCCTGGGACCCCGAGGAGGAGAGCGACCACCCCGAGAAGCTCGCCAAAGTGTCCTGCGCGGCCTGCCATGCCGATCAGGTGACGGCGGCCAAGGCCGGCGTGCACCGCGACTGCAAGGGCTGCCACGGCGTTCCGCACTTCCAGCCGCTGCTCGAGACGCGCACGGCGCTCGAGCGCACGCAGGCCTTCAGCGAGGCCTGCACGAAGTGCCACGAGCCCGCGGGCGAGGAATGGAAAGGCTCGGCGCACCACGCGGCGCTGGCGGCGGGCAAGGGTGACGCGCCGGGTTGCGTCGAGTGCCATGGCTCGCACACGATCGTCCCGAAGACGGACCGGCGCTCGCCGATCTATCCGCTCAACCTGCCCGAGACCTGCGAGAATTGCCACAGCCCGAGCGAGCAGGCGGGGAAAAGCGCGCCCGGTGGCGAGCGCATCGAGCTGTACGAGACCGGCGTGCACGGGCGCGCGCTCCGCAAGGATGGGCTCATCGTCTCGGCGACCTGTGCCTCTTGCCACGGCGGTCACGACGTGCTTCCCGCCAGCGATCCCCGCTCGGACGTCGCGCGGCGCAACATCCCCAACACCTGTGGAACCTGCCACGTCGGGATCCTCGAGACCTACCTCGAGGGCGTGCACGGCGAGGCCTTCAAGACCGGCTCCGCCGACGTGCCGGTCTGCACGGACTGCCACAGCGAACACGGCATTTCCTCGACGAAGAGCGCGGCCTCCAACGTCTCGCCCAAGCTCGTCGCGGAGACCTGCGCGCGCTGCCACGGCGACGACGAGTTCGCGAAGTCGCACGGCCTGAAGAGCGGTGTGCGCGCGAGCTGGGGCACTTCCTACCACGGCATCGCGAGCTCGCTCGGCGCCGAGGGCGCGGCCAACTGCGCCTCTTGCCACGGCTTCCACGACATCTTCCCGTCCGACGACGCGCGCTCGCCGATCCACGTCGCCAACCTCGACCAGACCTGCGGAGCCTGCCACTCGAACGCGAGCGCCGCCTTCGCGCGCGTGCCGGTGCACTCGACGATCGACGCGGCGTCGAACCCGGTGCCCTACTGGGTCAAGACGATCTACACCTGGCTCGTGGTCGCGGTGATCGGCGCGTTCGTGCTGTTCATCCTGTTCGACCTGTTCGGGCGCGTGCGCCTCGCCATGGGGTGGGGCCCGCACGAGACGCACCACGTCGACCCGCTCGAGTGGCCGGACGAGGACCAGCTCGTCAAGCCCGGCGAGAAGTTCATGCGCATGGCGCTGCACGGGCGGTTCCAGCACGCGGTACTGGTGAGCTCGTTCCTGCTCCTCGTCGTCACGGGCGTGCCGGTGTTCCTGCACGACCTCGGGCTGATGCGCTCGGTGATCGACCTCGAGGGCGGCTACGCGCTGCGCAGCCAGCTGCACCGCGTCGGCGCGGTCGGGCTGATCGGGCTCTCGCTGTGGCACCTCGCGGTGCTCGCGCTGAGCCCGAAGGCGCGCCGCTGGGCCTGGTCGATGATGTTCCGCCCGCGCGATGTGCTCGACTTCGCGCAGGAGATGAACTTCAACCTCGGGATCGGTCGCTGGCTCGAGCGCCGCGCGATCCTGCGCCCGATCTTCTCGCGCTGGCCGGAGCTCGCCGGCGTCGAGCGTCCTTGCCGCGGCCGCTACGGCCTCGTCGAGAAGCTCGAGTACGGCGCGGTGGTGTGGGGCAACATCGTGATGATCGCCACCGGCTTCATCCTCTGGCGCCCCGACTGGTTCCTCGACTGGATGCCGAGCTGGACCTTCGACGTCAGCCGCGTCGTGCACGGCTTCGAGGCCACGCTCGCGTTCCTCGCGATCATCATCTGGCACATGTACCACGTGCAGATGCGGCCGGGCTCGTTCCTCAAGAACGGCGTCTGGTTCCACGGCAAGATGACGCGTGAGGAGCTGCGCCACCACCACCCGGGCGAGTACCTCGCGATCCTCGAGCGCCGTCGCGCCGCGCGTGCGGCCGAGGCCGCAGCCAACGGCGCACCTGCGCCGAATGCTCAGTTGTACGGGATGTACGTGATTCTCACGCCCGGTTTTTATATCAAAAAAGAGAGCAAGTACATGGCCATATTTACCGGCTGCGGGGCACTGGT
>JABWBL010000494.1 GCA_013360535.1 Planctomycetaceae bacterium | reverse complement strand
TCCTTCGGTTCGACCGCGTTCTCAGGCGCACTCGCGGGAACGCTCCCCAGCGGCTCCGGCGCCTTGCGCTCGCCCGCGATCGGCTTGCCCCGCGGTGCGACGTCTGGCTGCGACGCGGGCGCTTCGCCGCAGGCCGCGACAAGGAGCAGAACGAGCGGCGCCAGAGGAGATTTCACGCGACTCAAGCCTAGCGGCCGCTTGCATCCGGTTGCGACGGCCAACCCCGGACCTACCATGGGCGCCCCCGCGTCCGCCCGTGGACGCCCCAGAGGAGATTCCCGGTGAAGTCGATCGCCCCCTTCGTTGCCTGCCTCCCGTTCTGCGCGCCCGCGCTCGCTCAGGACACGCACCCCTTCTCCGTGCACGACATGCTCGCGATGGATCGCATCTCCGATCCGCGCCCGTCGCCGGACGGACAGTGGATCACGTTCGGCGTGAGCGTCACCGACCTCGAGGGCAACAAGCGCAAGAGCGACCTGTGGCTGATGGCCGCCGACGGCTCGCAGGCGCGCGCGATCACGACGCACCCGGCCGCGGACGTCAACGCGCGCTGGCTCGACAACCGCACGGTCGTGTTCCTGTCGTCGCGCTCGGGCTCGATGCAGGTCTGGAAGCTCGCGATCGACGGTGGCGAGGCCCAGCCGCTCTCGAACTTCCCGCTCTCGGTCGAGAACCTCGACGTGATCCCCGGCGGCGAGCGGCTGCTCGTCTCCTTCGATGTCTGGCCGCAGGCGAAGTCGCTCGCGGAGAGCGCCGAGCTCGACGCGAAGGAAGCCAAGAAGAAGCACTCTGGCCAGACCTACGAAGGCTCGCTCTTCCGCCACTGGGATTCCTGGGAGGACGGCAAGCGCAGCCACGTGTTCTCGTGGAAGATCGGCGACGCCACGGCCGTCGACCTGATGCCGGGCATGGACTGCGACGCGCCGACCAAGCCCTTTGGCGGCTTCGAGGAAACTGCCGTTTCCCCCGACGGAAAGTGGGTGGCGTTCACGACGCGCGACGCCGGCAAGGCGGAGGCGTGGAGCACGAACACCGACGTGTACCTCGTGCCGGCCGACGGCAGCGCGGCCCCGCGCAACGTCACGACCGACGGCCCGGGTTATGACCTCGCGCCGTCGTTCTCGCCCGATGGCGCGACGCTCGGCTACCTGTCGATGCCGCGCGCGGGCTACGAGGCGGATCGCCAGCAGATCGTGCTGATGGACGTCGCGAGCGGTGCCAAGCGCAAGCTCGCCGAAGGCTGGGACCGCTCGGCCTCGGAGATCGTGTGGTCCGCGGACGGCAAGACGATCTTCACGAGCGCCGCGAACCTCGGCCACCAGTCGCTGTTCGCGATCGACGCCGCTTCGGGGGACGTGCGCACGCTGGTCGAGCAGGGCACGAACGCGGGCCCGGTTCCTTGCGGCAGCAAGCTCGTGTTCAGCCGCGACACGCTCAAGATGCCCGTGGAGCTCTTCGCGCTCGACCTCGCGAGCAACGACGTGCGCCAGCTCACGCACCTGAACGACGCCAAGGTCGCCAAGGCGCGCACGGGCGACTACGAGCAGTTCAGCTTCCCCGGCGCGAAGGGCGAGACCGTGCACGGCTTCGTGCTCAAGCCGGTCGACTTCAAGGAAGGCCAGAAGTACCCGGTCGCGTTCCTCATCCACGGCGGCCCACAGGGCAGCTTCGGCGACCACTTCCACTACCGCTGGAACCCGCAGGCTTACGCGGGGGCCGGTTTTGCGGCCGTTTTCATCGATTTCCACGGCTCGACCGGCTACGGGCAGGCCTTCACGGACGCGATCCACGACGACTGGGGCGGTGCGCCCTTCGAGGACCTGATGAAGGGCCTCGACGCCGCGCTCGCCAAGTACAGCTTCCTCGATGGCTCGCGCGTGGCGGGGCTCGGCGCGAGCTACGGCGGCTACATGATCTGCTGGATCGCCGGCAACGCTCCCGAACGCTTCCAGTGCCTCGTCAACCACGACGGCGTGTTCGACACGCGCATGGGCTACTTCGACACCGAAGAACTGTGGTTCCCCGAGTGGGAGCACGGCGGCACGCCTTGGGATCGCCCCGAGGCCTTCGACAAGCACAACCCGTCGCGCTTCGTCGGCAACTGGAAGGCGCCGATGCTCGTCGTGCACGGGGGCAAGGACTACCGCGTCGTCGAGACGCAGGGCATCGCCGCCTTCAACGCGCTGCAACGCCGCGAGATCCCGTCGAAGTTCCTCTACTTCCCCGACGAGAACCACTGGGTGCTCAAGCCCCAGAACTCGATCCACTGGCACGAGACCGTGCTCGACTGGATCCGGCAGTGGACGAAGCAGTAGGGGAGCTCCTCGGCCCCCTCGATTTGACGGCCAACGACCCCGTCTGGTGAAGTAGTCGCCCCATGGGTTCCTCGACGACCTCCCTCGGCAAGGGCCGCGCGATCCTCGCGTGGCTCGTGCTGTACGTCGTCGGCCTGTTCGCCCAAGGCGCACACGTCGCCTTCGAGCGCCACGACGTCTGCGAGCACGGCGAGTTCGCGCACGTCGACTCCGAGAACGCGCTTCACGGTGAGAGCGGCGCCGAGGCTCACGAACACGGCGACGTCGCGCGCGCTGCGACCTCCCCGGGCGAGGACGAGCACCACCACTGCGGCATTGCGGTCGCGAGTCCCGTTCTCGCCGCGGATTTCCCGGTTCCCGCGGGTTTCGAGCTCTTCGAGGCGCCGCAGCGCGAGCGCGCGCCGCTCCAGTTCCCGCGCGTCGATCCGATCGCGCGCCTGCGGCTCGCACCGCACCATTCGCCACCCCGTTCCTAGAGGCTGAGCATCGCCCCTGAAGGCCAAAGTCCTTCGTGGGGCCCCGTCGCGCTGCGCCGACCCGGCGCGCGCCGCTCTCCCGAGCCACGCCGAAGCCACGCTTCGTGCCGGCTCCCGCCTCTCTTCCTCCGGGAAGTTCCATGGACACGTTCGTTTCCGTCGAGTCACCCACTGCGCTCGAGCTTTCGCCTTCCGAGGGCGCCCTCGGCGCCGCCAACTCCCACGTCCCGCGCCTGCTGCGCGTCGCCCGCTCGATCCTCGGCTGCGAGGACCTCGCCTGGGACGCCGTGCAGGACGCCCTGATGTGCCTGTGGCACGAGCGCGAGGCGCCGCCCGATCTCGGCGGCTGGCTCGTGCGCACCACCGTGCACCGCAGCCTGCACCACG
>JABWBL010000493.1 GCA_013360535.1 Planctomycetaceae bacterium | reverse complement strand
GTACCCGGGCCCGAGGAATTGCTCGCCCGCGCCGAGCTGCAACGGCGCGTGCTCTCGGCCGTCGCGGACCTGCCAGAGTCCTACCGCTCGGTCGTGCTCCTGCGCCACTACGAGGGCCTCTCGGCCGAGGACATCGCGCGCCGCTCGGGCGAATCGGGCTCGACCGTGCGCAACCGCCTCGCCCGCGCGCACGCCCTCCTGCGCGAGCGCCTCGACCGCGACTACGGCGAGCGCTCGCTGTGGTCCACGCTGCTCGTGCCCGTCTCGTGGGGCGTCTCGAAGGAAGTCGTGACCGGAGGAATGCTCGTGGGAGCCAAGCTGTACGTGACGGCGGCGGCGGTGGCGATCGTGGGCGCGATCCTGTGGATGCGAACGGACGAGCCGGAGGCCTTCGCCGATTCGGTGGCGGGTGTCGCGATTCCCGTGGCAAACGCCGACGTGGCGCAAGCTCCCGTCGAAGGAGAGCGCAGTGAGGCGCCATCGGAGGCGCGCGCGACGGGGCCAGCGGAAGCGCTGAGAACGGACGCTCTCCCGGTCGTGGACGGAGCGCCGTTGATGACCTGGGGTACCGTGGTTTTCGGACGCGTCAGGCCGGAGGACGATGGGGAGGAGCTCGAGACCGCGCCGTTCGTGTGGCTCAAGGACATGGACGGGAAGCAGACGCAGGTCGCGTGTGCGTCGGACGGGGCGTTCACGCTTCCGAGTGTCGCTGTCGGCGTGCATTGGCTCTCGGCGAGTGCGGGGGAGCAGGGCAAGGGCACCACGGAGTTTGAAGTCGTGCCCGGGCTGCAGCGGCTCGAGGTCGTCGTGCGGCTGGAGCGACCTTGGACGATCAACGTGATCGCGAGGCCGGGTAGCGCCGAGCTTCGCTCCGGTTCGGCGACGTTCGCCGTCGCGACGATCGATCCATTGGGCGAACGGTTCGAAGAGAACGCGGCACAGCGCGCGGGCGTCTTCGGTTTCGGAATCTTCCGTCCTGGGCGTTCGTCGGAGTTCGACTCGGATTCGCTCGGCTCGCTCGAGATCGGGGTGAACGTGCCCGTGTGGGTACATCTCGTCCGTCGGCGCACCGTTCTCGACCGCAAGCGTGTACAGCCCGGCGCAGTGACGGTCGAGTTCGATCTCAAGGGACGCGACCTTTCGTTCGCTCCCGGGGCGCTCCGGGCGCATTTCATCGCGGCCGACACGAAGTTGCCGATCGTTCAAGCTTCCGCGTCGATGGTCGGCAAGTTCTCAGAGACGAGACTGAGTCGTACCGACGCCGACGGACGCGTGACGTTCACTGGGCTCGACCCCGGGCCGTGGCGGGGGGCGCTGTTCGAAGCAGGGTATGCGTGGGATCAGGAAGTGGAGATCGAGTCGGGTTCGGAGCTTGATCTCGGCGACGTGTTCGTGTCGAGGGGGATCGCGCTGCGCGGCCAGGTGATTGGACTGGAGCCGGGACAGCCGCCAGTGCACGTCGCTTGCCAGCGGCTCGACGTACGGACCGGAGAGCCGGCGTGGACAGGCACACACCGCCTTCTCACGGCAGACGAGGAGGGCCGCTTCGCTGCCGATTGGCTCACCCCCGGCACATACCGGCTGTCGCTTGGCGGCGCAGGGCTTCCATGGGTGCAGCGGACGGTGGACGTGAAGGACGTTCCGATCGAGAACGTCGAGCTCGAGCTCGGGCCCGCGACAGAGCTCTGTGTGGTCTTCGCACGCGACGCGGAACCCTCCGACTGGCTCGAAGTGCTCGCCGTCTCGGGTGAACGTCTTGACCGCACTCGCCTCGTGCCCGGATCGCCGCACGCGTTCCGCTTGGTCTCGGGCACTTACACGGTGCGTGTGGGCGAGCACCAGCGCCGGGTCGTTGTCGGGAGCGAACCGCTGCTCGTGCGATTGCCGTGAGGGGATCGGGCGGGGGGCGGGAGGTTGCGGCGACTTGGGGGCTTGTGGACTCTGGAAAGCGCGTGCTATGGATGAGGCCCCATGGGCCCTGGTGCTGAGGATCGACGTCGGAACGCCGCTCGCGTGCGCGGGCGGTGGATGGCGGCGGCTTTGGCTGCGTGGATGCTCGTGGTGCAGGTGCTGAGCGGCACGGCGGCGCTGATTCACGCGCACGGTGGGCTCGGCGGGCATCTGCATCTGGTCGCGGGTGGGGTGCATCAGCCGGACCACGCGCGGCACGAGCTCTGGCACCGCAGCCAGCACGAGGGGCTCGCCGACACGCACCACCACGGGGCGGCGGCGGAGCAGGATGGAGCGGCGCAGGGCTCGCACGAGGATGTCGAGCGCGTCGTGTTCGCGTTCCCCAAGGCGCCGCCGGTGGTCGATGGGCCGTCGGAGGGTGTGTCGCTGCCGAGCTGGGAAGCGCTCGTGACGCTGGCGCTCGCGGTGCCGGCGGAAGAGGGGCTGGAAGCGGTCGTGGCGGCGCGTGCGGCGTCGCGCGAGCCGGGTGGTGTTCCGCCGTCGGGCGGAGCCCTGCCGCTGCGGATCTAGGCCGCGGTTTCGTCGCTGCGCTCGCGCAAGTCGCGTGGGCGTGATGGTCGCGTGTGGCGACCGTCGAACGAGCTTCGAATCCTGCCTGAGGTCTCCACGTGCGTCATCTGCTCCTGCCCGTTTCGTTGTTCCTTCTGCCCATTCTCGGCGCTTGTGATGCGTCCATCTCTGCCGCCGGTCCAGTCAGGGCCAACGAGGCCGACGCTCACGAGCACGAGCCACGCCAGCTCACGGTGTTCGGCGAGCGTGTCTTCACGTTCATCGAGCACCCGCAGCTGGTGCGCGGCGAATCGGCGCGCTTTCTCGTGCACCTCACGCAACTCGCGACGGGTGAGCCCGTGCGCACGGGGCGTGTGACACTGACGCTCGGCACGCAGGAGCTTTCCGTCGATGCGCCGAAACGCGACGGGCTCTTCATTCCGGAGGGAGCCGCGACGACGGCGGGCACGTTCCCGCTGCGGCTCACGCTGAAGGGCGAGCAGGCCGAGGAAACGCTCGAACTCGGGACCGTGCAGGTCCACGAATCCGAGGAGGCGGCGCACCGCGCTTCCGACGCGGCCGCGGCGGAAGAGAGCGGAGCGGCAGGCATGCCGTTCCTGCTCGAGCAGCAGTGGCCGCTGCGGCTCCTGCTCGCGAAGGTCGAGCGCAAGGACCTCGCGCGCAGGCTCGTGGTGCCGGCGAGCGTGCGCCTGCCCGACGCGGCGCAGGC
>JABWBL010000492.1 GCA_013360535.1 Planctomycetaceae bacterium | reverse complement strand
CACGAGCTCGCGCTCGCGCCCGGCACGTGGACGGTCGAAGCGACGGCCGAAGGCCTGCAAGTGGCGACGCGCGAGGTGTTTGCGCCCGCAACCGGCGCGCTCGCGCTCGAGCTCTGGCTCCAGCCCCGCGGCACGACGCTGCTCAGGCTCGACACCGAGGACCTGCGGCAGATCGAACGACTCGCGGCCGCGCTCGACCTCGACCTGCTCTCCTTCGTGCAGGCGCACTTCACGCTGTGGTGGTCGCGCGACGGCACCGAGGCGACCCGCTCGCCCGCCGCCGAACGCCGCTTCGAGGACGCGCCGACCTTCAGCGCGTTCCTGGCGGAGCAGCCCGAGGGCGCGAGCGAGGTCCGCTGGCGCGTCGAACATTCCGACCTGCGGGGCACCTGGCTCTCGGGCACGCTCGGCACGCGCAGCGGACCGTGGACGTTCGTGCGGGCGGACACCAACGAGTGCGTGCTGCCGCTGCGTTTCGCGCCCGAGGAGTTCGCGCCGCCGAGCGTCGTGTTGCGTGTGCTCGACTGGGCCGGACCCTACCCGCCGGCGGGTGCGACAGTGGTGCTCGAGCCGCTCGAGAGCCGCCGCAGGAACTCGGAGCCGGTGCAGGTTCCGCGCGACGGCATCGTGCGCTTCGCGGCGGTGCTCCCGGGTGAGTACATGCTCGTGGCGAGCGCACCCGAACGCGCCGACGTGCACGCCATCGTGCGCGCGCGGCTGGGGCAGGCGGTCGACCTCGGCACGCTCAAGCTCGAGCCCGCGGCGGGGCTCGAGGTGCTGTCGATGGCCGCGGCCTTCGACGGCTGCGAAGGACCCGTCCACGTGCACCCGCTCGATCCGCACGTCGACGCGCGCGCGCAACTTGCCGCTGCGCAGGCCACGGCGCGTTTCCTGATCGAGCTCGACCTCGTTCCGGGCGTCCGGCGCTGAAGGGTGGCGCGAATTCAGATGCGATACACGAACGGCGAGACGAGAGGCTCGTCCGTGCAGAAGGCGAGCACGATCACGATCGGGATGAGGACGGCGGCGGCGAGCACGAGCCACCAGCCGAGGCTGCTGGACGAGGCCTGCCCGCCCTCGGCGGAGCCAGCGGTTTCCTGCGCGTTGCGAACTTCCTTGGACATGGCGATTTCCCGGGCGGACCCGAAGCGAGAGGCGGGGGGGCGCCAGCGGCCGGGCACGCGGGGGAAGGCGGGCCGGCCACACTCGACAGGACGAACATCCCCACGAGCCGGGAATCGTTGGCAGGAATCCCCGCCTTTTTGCAATTTCCTTCGCGGGCCCGGTCAGCGGCGCGCGAGCACGCGCTCGTACACGGCCTCGATGCCGGCCACCTCGCCGCGGATCGAGTGCCGTTCCAGCGCGAGGCGCCGCGCGTTCGCTCCGAGCGCGAGGAGGCGCTCGGGGTCCGCCAGCAGCGGTTCGAGCGCCGCGACCAGCTGCTCGAGATCGCCCGTGTCCACGATCGTGCCGTTCACGCCAGGCACGATCATCTGCTCGTAGGCGCCCGCCCGTGACGTGACGGCCGCGGCCCCGCTCGCCATCGCCTCGAGCGGCGTCAGTCCGAAGCCCTCGGACAAGGACGGCGACACGCACAGCGCGACGCGGCGGTACCAGAGCTTGATCTGCGCGCCGTCGAGGTCGCCGAGGAACACGATGCGCTCGGACAGGCCGGCGGCGGCGATGCGGCGCTCGAGGTCCTCGCGGTACGAACGGTCCGAGGGAAGGCACAGGCCCGAGATCACCGCCGTGAACTCCGGATGCCGCGGCAAGAGCCGGCACATCGCGTCGACGAACAGGTGCGTGCCCTTGTTCGGACGGATGCGGCCGAAGACGCCGATGCCGTAGCGCCCCGGCAGGCCGCTCTCCCGCCACGCGGCGCGCTTGTCGACCGGCGGCACGAAGGCGTCGGTGTCCACTCCGTGTCCGATCACCGCGTCGTGGCGGTCGAGGAACGACGCCGCGCGCTCGGTGACGGCGATGATCGCGTCGGCGCGCCCGACGATTCCGCGCCAGGTCAGCCCGTGGCGGCGCGGCGAAGGCGACGTGTAGACGAAGCTCCACGGCTGGAAGAGCAGGTACCGCAGCACGAGCCCGAGCAGCAGGTCGCCCGCGCGGCGAGCGTGCCAGATGCGCCGACGGGTTCCCGCGGGCGGGCTCCAGCCGTGGCGCAGCAGGTCGAGCCAGCGGATCGTCCCCGCGAGGCCGAGGGCGCCGCGGTCGAGCACGGCGACGCTCCGGCTGCGCTGCTGGACAGGCACGAGCGCGAGGATCGTCGCCGACACACCCGCGAAGCGCCGGTGCAGGTTGACGACGAGGACCGTGGCGTCGCGCAGCGGGGAGGTCGAGCTCATCGGGCCGCGTCGGCTGGGCGCGGGCCGCAGAAGATAGCCACGCCGCTCGCGCAGCCCCCGAGAAAGGGTTCGGCCGGTGCGCGGGACCCCTCCTGCGCACCGGCCTCACCGCCTCGCTCACTCACACCTTGCCCCGCATGGCTCGTTTCGAGCGAACCTCGCGAGGCCGGGTGTTCTCTTGGGTGCACCCTTCGGCGCAGGCCGTCGTTTCCGAACGGCTGAGCTCCTTGGCGCGCCCGTGGTTTCGGCCCGGAACCGTCCATGACTGCAGGCAATCGCCCGGGTTTTTTCTCGCACGGCCCGTTCTTGGGCCCGTCCGCTAGGATGTTTCAGTTCTGAATCGTCCAGAAGGGGGACGGGAGTCGATTTGGGGCCGGATTCGCCCGCAAAATGCGCGCGGCGGCGCACGGGTGGACGACTTCCCGCTGCTACCGTCTCGGACGCCATGCGCAGCGCAGATGCGGTCGTGATCGGGAGCGGAATCGTCGGCCTCGCGACGGCCTGGACCTTGGCGCGGGAGCGTCGCGGGCGGCGGGTCGTGGTGCTCGAGAAGGAGCCCGACCTCGCGCTCCACCAGACCGGCCGCAACTCCGGCGTCGTGCACTCAGGCCTCTATTACAAGCCCGGGTCGATGAAGGCGCGCACGTGCCTGCACGGCAAGGCGCTGCTCGAGAGCTACTGCCGCGAGCGCGGCGTGCGGCTGGAAACCTGCGGCAAGGTCGTGGTCGCGACGAACGAGGCGGAGCTCCCGCAGCTCGAGAAGATCGCCGGCCGCGCGCGGGAGAACGGCGTGCCCGCGACCGAGATCGGGCCCGAGCGCCTGCGCGAGCTCGAGC
>JABWBL010000491.1 GCA_013360535.1 Planctomycetaceae bacterium | reverse complement strand
CGACCTCAAAAAGTCCGGTGCGCTCGAAAACGACGGACGTCCAGCGACATCCGCGGCTCCCCGCTCGCGCGATCGTGCGCTCGTGAATAGGGCGGGCTAGCGCGCAGGAATTCCCAATTTCGGCCGCGCCGGAACACGTTGAAAACGGATGGTTCAGCTCGTGCCAATCGGAGACGAGTCGGATCGATTCTCGGTCGTCTGACTCCACCGGTTCAATGCGCCACTCCGAGAGGGAAAGATCTTGGGGGGGTAAGTCTATTTGAGATGGCAACCAATTTGCGACCGCTTCGAGCAAAGCATGTCGATGCACGAACCGACTGAAAGCGCTGTCCGTCGCGGCTGGAGTCCACGCCTCCTCAGGACGATCCTGAAACATGAACATCCACCTCGCAGCCACCAAGCCGTCAGTGGCAGTCTCTCTCCATTCGAGCCTTGGATCTGGTGGCGTAATCTGGCAATCGATGTTTCTAAACATGATTGATCGCGACAGATCCCCGAGACCGAGCGCCAACGATAGCCATGGCTGAAACTCGCTCGGCATCCCCAGCTCGCCAGTCGATATGAGACTGACCAGCGCCCGTCCTCCGACCGCCATTTGAACGCGAAGCGTTCGGGCCGGCCCTCCGGTGAATTCGCCATCGATCCCGAAATCGATCGCTTTTCGAATATGGCGTGACGCCTCGCGCAGCGATCGATCGATGATCGCTCTAGTCGTTCCAGGCATGTTTCTATCCTGCGGCGTTCCCATGAGGTCTGCTCCGAGCGTGGTTGGTCAGGAGTTCGCAGGATAGTCGGCGACCATGCCGAGGTGCTCGGCAGTTCCTATTGACCACGACGTCGGCCGGACGTGTCGACCGGCTTCGCGAACGAAACAGACAGGAGCGAGCTGCAGCTACCCCTCGCATCTACGCCCAGAAGAGCCACGCCAGCCGCGCCCCTACCATCCCGGCCCCGTCCTCCAGCACCGAAACCCGCCCCCGACCTTGCGCACCTGCCAGGCCGCGAGCGCGAGCGCGACGACACAGTCATCGTGCTGCCCACCCGGCGCGCCGGTGCGCACGTGCCCCGACTCGGTCACCGAGTACTCGAACGCCTCGAGCTCGTCGATCAGCTCCGGGCAGATCTCCGGCCGCGGAAGGACAAGCGTGCGCTGCTCGAGCATCAGCGAGAGGTTCTCGATGAGCGCGGCCTTGCTTTTCGCGGTGAACGGGTACGGCGAGATCGCGCATCCGTCGCGGCGCAGCTGCTCGTAGATCGGGTCGCCGACGCCGGTGACATCGCACGTCGCGCGCGCGCCGTTGTAGCGCTGCAGCGCCGCGCGGATGCGAGCGACTTGCAAGCCCCAGTCGAGTCGATGGAAGCGATCGACGAACACGACCTCGCGTTGCGCGTTGATGATCGTGAGCACGGTGTAGTCCTCGACCTTCGCGAGGTCGAGCCCGCCGAAGTACACCTCGCCGCGCTGCGGTTCCTTCCACTCGCCGGTCGCGACTTCGCGCACGTTGCGAAAGACCGCGCCCGCGCCTTCGACGAATGCCGCGCCGAACTCCTGCTCGAACACGCGCTGCGGCAGCTTGTCGCGCTCGGCCTCGATCAGCTCGCGATCGAGCAGCGGGTTTGTCCAGCTCGGCATGTTCCACGACTCGTGCTCCGCGTCGCGCGTTGCTCCCTGGCCGCGACGGTAGAGGTCGAAGAAATAGCCCTTGCCCTTCGGCGTCGAGATCAAGAGCGCCCAGCCGCGCTTGTCGATCAAGCGCTGCGAAACGTGGTTCTGCCAGATCGAGGGCTTCAACCGCGCGGCCTCGTCGACGATCACGAAGTCGAGGCCCTCGCCGAGCAGGCTCACCGGGTTGTCCGCGCTCTTCGCGCGGATCTCCGACACGCCACCAGAGAGGCTGCGGAGCAGGATGCGTCGCTCGGCTTCCTTCTTCTGCACGAGCCTGTGACGCAGCCGCTCGAGCACGATCACCTCGATCTCGCGGAACACGCGGTCCGCCAGGTCATAGGTCGGTGCGACGATCCAGCCGATCGACTTCTCGCGCGGTTCGAGCGCCGCGACGACAGCTTCCATCGCCGCGGCGGTCGTCTTGCCCCAACGCACGCCGCACGCGACGACACGAAAGCGCGCGCTCGAGCGATGCACCGCGAGTTGGCCCGGGTGCGGCTCGTAGCCGAGGTCTTCGAACAGCAGCTCCTTATCGATCTGCATCGTCGGGAGCGGCGAGAGGCTCTTTTGGAGCGGCGCTGCTCGTCGCGTCGAGGTCGTCCGGCTCGGGCGTGTCCTGGCTGCCGGCCCCGCCGTCGCTCCCCTCGCCCGCTTGCTCCGCCGCATCCTGCGCAGCACTCGTGCGATCGTCGACCAGCCACCGCTCGCGCTCACGGCGGTTGATCGCCTCGAAGTTCTCGACTCGCTCCGTCGGCTCACCGCGCACGAGCCGTTCCAGCGCGACGCCCTCGGACACCGTGCGTGTCGCGCGCGCGATCAGCTCAGTCCTGCCCGACTGCAGCGCCTCGAGCCCGCGCGACTGCAGGTAGCGCGCGATTTTCAGGTGCCGCTCGTTCATCGCCGCGATCGAGTCGAGGGCCGCCGCTTCGACGCGTTCTTGCGCGCGGCCCTCGAGCTCGGCAATGCGCTCTTGCCAACGTTCGCGCTTGGCGCATTCGGCCACGCCACGACGCGAGCAGTCGAAGCGCTCGGCGACCGCTTCGTAGGACCGCTCGCGACCGAGCTCGACGTAGAAGAGAAACGCCTCCGGCGGGATCTTCTTGTTCATTCGGCGGCGCTCCCTTCGGGCTCGATGCTCTCGTCGGCGTCGCTGCCCTGCGCCTGAGTCCCGCGCTCACGCGCGACAACCGCGAAGCTCCGCCCGTCGCCCTCGAGCGTCGCCTCGCGCCCGGTGAGCTCTTCCCAGCGCTTGACGATCACGTCGCAGTAGAGCGGGTCGAGCTCCATGAGGAACGCGTTGCGCTTGGCCTGCTCGGCCGCGGCCAAGGTGCTGCCGCTGCCGCCGAAGAGGTCGAGCACGTTCTCGCCCTCGCGCGAGCTGTAGTGCATGGCGCGCAGCGCGAGCTCGATCGGCTTCTCGGTCAGGTGCACCATTTCCGTGTGGTTGAGCTTCTTGACCTCCCACACGTCGACGGCGTTGTTGGGCCCGAGGTAGACGTGCGCCGCGCCCTCGCGCCAGCCGTAGTAGGCCCAC
>JABWBL010000490.1 GCA_013360535.1 Planctomycetaceae bacterium | reverse complement strand
GCAGGCGCAGCCCGCCCTTCGCGCGCTCGGCGCCGTGACAACCCGTGCAGCGCTCCGCGAGCAGCGGGGCGATCAGCGCCTCGTAGGTCGAAGGCAGCGTCGCGACCGCCGGGACCTCGACATCCGCCGACTGGCACGCCGCGAGCGCGAGCAGCGCGAGTGCAGCACGCTTCATGCGAGCAACTCCCGCACGACGCGGCCCGACGTGTCGGTCAGGCGATAGTCGCGCCCCTGATGGCGATAGCTGAGCCGCTCGTGATCGAAGCCGAGCACGTGCAGCAGCGTCGCGTGCAGGTCGTGCACGCTGAGCGGGTTCTCGACGATGTTGTAGCCGTAGTCGTCGGTCTTGCCGTAGCTGACGCCGGGCCGGATGCCGCCGCCCGCGGCCCACACGGTGAACGCGCGCGGGTGATGATCACGACCGTAGGTCGTCTCGGTGAGCGTGCCCTGGCTGTACACCGTGCGCCCGAACTCGCCGCCCCACAGCACGAGGGTCTCGTCGAGCAGGCCGCGGCGCCGCAGGTCCTTGATCAGCGCCGCCTGTCCCTGGTCGACGGCCTGCGTCTGCAGCTTGATTTCCGCGGGCAAACCGCCGTGCTGGTCCCAGCCGCGCATGTAGAGCTGGATGAAGCGCACGCCACGCTCCGCGAGCCGCCGCGCGAGCAGGCAGTTCGCCGCGAAGCTGCCGGGCTTGCGCACGTCGGGCCCGTACATCTCGAGCGTGGCCTCGTCCTCGTCGGAAAAGTCCGCGAGCTCGGGCACCGACATCTGCATGCGGTAGGCCATCTCGGCCTGCGCCAGGCGCGCGTCGATCTCGTCGTCGAGCGACTCGCGCCGCTCCTTCTCGTCGAGCGCACCGACGAGATCGAGCATGCGGCGCCGGTCGAGCCGTGCGACGCCCGGGGGATCTTTGAGATACAGCACCGGATCGCCGCTCGAGCGCAGCTTGCAGCCCTGATGCTCGCTCGGCAGGAACCCCGAACCCCAGAAGCGCGCCGCGAGCGCCTGCATGTTGCCCTGACCCTGCGTGATCATCACCGCGAAGGTCGGCAGGTTCGCGTTGGCGCTGCCGAGGCCGTAGCTCAGCCACGAGCCGAACGACGGGCGCCCGGGCTGCTGGTTGCCGGTCTGGAAGAACGTGATGCCGGGCTCGTGGTTGATCGCCTCGGTCTCCATCGAATGGATGAAGCACACCTCGTTCGCGATCTGCTGCGTGTGCGGCAGGAGCTCCGAGAGCCACACGCCGCCGGTCTGGTTCTCGCAACGCGCGAAGCGGAACACGCTCGGCGCGATCGGAAAGCGCGACTGCCCCGAGGTCATCGTCGTCAGGCGCTGGCCCTTGCGGATCGAGTCCGGCAGGTCCTGATTGAAGCGACGCCGCAGCTCGGGCTTGTAGTCGTACAGGTCGAGGTGGCTCGGGCCGCCTTCCATGTGCAGGTAGATCACGCGCTTCGCCTTCGGCGCGAAGTGCGGGCCGAGCGGGAGCTCGCTCGACGCTCCAAAGGCGCGTTCGCCGCCGAGGATCGACGCGAGCGAGAGCGCGCCGAGGCCCGCGCCGAGGCCGGAAGCCGCGCGACCGAAGAAACGCCGCCGCGTCAGCGAGAGGTGGTGCTGGGAGATCGGGTCCATGGTCAGCTCCGGCAGATCGTGGCGTCGAGGTTGAGCAGGCTGGAACACAGGAGCGTCCACGCGGCGAGTTCAGCGGCGTCGCTTCCGGCGGGAACCGGAGCCTCCCCCACTTCGACCAGCGCTTGCGCGTCGGCTGGCGCACTCGCGTAGCGCGCGCGGAAGTCGGCGAGGGCCGCGCGCAGCAGCGCGAGCTCGTCCGCGTCGGGATGCCGCGAGGTCGTGCGCCGGAAGGCGAGCGCGAGTCGCTCGTCGTCCTTCGCCGCTTCACCGAGCGTGCGCGCCGCGAAGGCGCGTGCGGCCTCGACGAACTGCTCGTCGTTCCACAGCACGAGCGCCTGCAGCGGCGTGTTCGTGTTCATGCGGCGAATGTTGCAGAACTCGCGCGTCGGCGCGTCGAGCGTGAGCATCGCCGGCGGCGGGCAGGCGCGCTTCCAGTACGTGTAGACACTGCGGCGCCAGAGCGCCTCGCCTTCGCCGCGCTCGTACACACGCGTGTTCGATTGCAGCATCGCGACTTCCTGCCACAGGCCCTCGGGTTGGTACGGCTTCACCGACGGTCCGCCGAAGCGCTCGACGAGCAGGCCGCCGATGTGCAGCGCATTGTCGCGCAGCGCTTCCGCGTGCAGGCGCCGGCGCGAGCCACGCGCGAGCAGGCGATTCTCCGGATCGCGCTCGGCGAGGTCGGGGCGCACGCGCGACGAGAGCGCGTAGGCTTCGCTCGTGAGCAAGAGGCGCAGCATGTGCTGAACGTCCCAGCCACTCTCACGGAACTCGACCGCCAGCCAGTCGAGCAGCTCGGGGTGGCTCGGGAACTCGCCCTGCAGGCCAAAATCCTCGGTGGTGGCCACGATTCCGGTGCCGAACACCATTTCCCACAGGCGGTTGACCGCGACCCGCGCGACGAGCGGATTTTCCGGCGCGAGCAGCCACTGCGCGAGGCCGATGCGGTTCGCCGGAGCGCCGGAGAAGGGCCCCGCGAAAGGGGGGTTGAGCCCAACGAAAGGGACGACGGGGCCCGGTCTGGACGAAAGCGCCGCTGGCGGATCCCCGCCCGGGGCCGAGGAATCGGCTTGAGCAAGCGGGAAGCCGCCACCCCCGGAGAGGTGGCCGAGCGGCTGAAGGCACTCGCCTGCTAAGCGAGTAGGGGGCGCAAGCTCTCTCGAGGGTTCGAATCCCTCCCTCTCCGTTTCGGCGGACCCGGATCTGGATAGTTCTCCCGGATCGATCACGATGCGCAGGAGGCTTGCGATGAAGGTTGGAATCGGGCTGCCGAACTCGGTCCCGGGCACGAGCGGCGAGGAGATGACCGGGTTCGCCCGCCGGGCCGAGGCGCAGGGGCTCAGCAGCCTCGGAACGATCGACCGGGTCCTCTACCACAACTGGGAGCCGCTGGTCGCGCTCGCTGCGGCCGCGGCGGTCACCGAGCGGATCGAGCTGATGACGACTGTGATGCTCGGGCCGCTGCGCCTCAACGCGGTGCAGACGGCGAAGCAGGCGCTCAGCGTCAACGAGCTGTCCGGCGGCCGGCTGACGCTCGGCATCGGCCTCGGGGCCCGCGGCGACGACTACGCCGTCTCCGGGGTCGAGCAGCGGGACC
>JABWBL010000489.1 GCA_013360535.1 Planctomycetaceae bacterium | reverse complement strand
CTTGCCGCTTTGGATCTTGCGTTCGGCCGCGTCGCGGGCGTTGCGGGCCTGGCCGACCGCGTGGTCGAGATCGCGCAGCGAGGTGACAAGGCCCGCGTTAGCGAGCTGCGCGGCGCCGCCAACGGACATCGTGCTCGCCTCGCCAAGCCCCGCGGCTGCGAGCGCTTCGGGCGTGAGGCCCGTGCGATGCATCACGACGCCAAGCGACACAGATTGGCTCGCGCCTCCACCGGCGCCGCCGCCCTCGGGTGCCTGCTGGATCGGCTCCGGCGAAGGCGTCGCCGCCGTCGCGGCGGCCTTCGTCATGCGCAGGCTGAGCGGGATCGCGACGGCGAGGATGGTGACGCAGCAGAGCGTGACGGGCGTCTTCGTGAGCGACATGTGCTGTTCTCCTCGGGGGAAACGAGGTGCGGGCGAGGGCCGCGTGTCACGCGCGCGCTGCGCGAGCTTGGGCGGCGATGAAGAAGTTCTATCGGCGAACGGCAAGTTGGCTAGCCGAAATCTCGCCAAAAAGAGAGTCTTTGCAATCAGCATGCCGAGCGCTGCGCGCGCGTGGCAGAGTTCACAATTGTGAAGCTCCGGCGCGTCTTGACCTCCGCATCAGCGAAGCTGTCCAAATCCAGAACGCACAAAAAATGTCGATTTTCCCCCGTGACAGATGCGCAACGCGGTGGTTATCTCGGGCGCACCTCGCGGCGCTCGCTTCCCCCCGGTGGCGTCGCGAGTCAACTACCGCCCTCCCCGCACGACCCGGAGTAGTCGATGCCTCGCAAGCTCGCCTCGCGTTCGTCCACGTTCCTCTCTGTCGCTTTCGCTGCAGCAATCCTGCCGGCGCTCGCACCCGCGCAGATCCTGCAAACGCACGCGGAATCGCTCACGAGCTACCTGCCCGCAGCGACGGCGGTGCAGGGCGTGCGGCCCCTTGCAGAGCAGCGCGGCACGCGCCTCGAAGGCTCGATGCGCAAGGGCTCGACGCTGCCCTTCTCGATCGCGGGCAATCCCTTCGAGGGAGTTTGGGGCGGCACGGCCGAGATCGACGGCGCGGGCCTGCACCTCGGCACGTGGGCGCCGACGGAAGTCGACATCTCGCTGCCCGCTCCCGGATTCCGATGGGTCGTCGGGCGCACGTACAACTCTCTCCAGTACAGCGGCGGCCACCTCGACTCGCAGTCGCCGCAGGGCATCAACTGGCACCAGTCGTCGCAGCCCGAGATCGTCCTCCACGACGACGCTACAGGCCCCGAAGAGGACATCATCTACCTGGTCTACGGCGCCGACCGATTCGCGGAGTTCAAGCGCACGGGCAGCTCGTCAAACGACTTCAAGGGCGTGAACGGTGCGAGCGGCGTGTTCGTGCACACCACTGGTTCGCCCGACACGTTCAAGCTCACCGACCAGACCGGGCTCGAGGTGACGTTCTTCGGCTTCAACACCGCGGACGCCGATCACAAGGGGCAGCTCTGGAAGATCGCGGATCCGGCCGGGAACACGGCCTACGTCGGCAGCACGGCTTCGGCCAGCTCGGCGATCTCCGCTGGCTACGACTCCGATGGCCGCATCACTCTCGCATACGACACCGCTGGTCGCAGCTACGCCTACTCGTACAGCAGCTCGACGATCGGCAGCTACAAGCGTCTGGAGACCGTGGTGGTCACGGCGAGCAGCGTCGAGGTGGCGCGCGTCGCCTACGGCTACTACCCCGACAGCCCGAGCATCGACTACGGCGAGCCCGGCGACTTGCGCACCGCGACGGTGACGCTGCCGCTCACCGACTCCGGCATCAACGACATCCGCGTTCAGCACTACCGGTACTGGGAGGGCGCCTACAACGCGAGCACGAACCCCGGCTACCCGCATGCGATCCAGCTTGTGGTGCAGGCCGAGGGCGCCCGCCGCTACGAGTTCCAGGACTCGACCTTCGACGACGACATCCTCTCCGAGACCACCGCGAACCTGCGCTCCTTCGCGTCGGCCTACTTCGAGTACGACTCGAGCCGTCGGATTTCTGAGGCCGCCTTCAACGGCGACTGCGGCTGCGGTGGCGCGGGCTCGGGGACGTTCACGTTCCGGTACGAGTCCAATGGCGCGCACCCTTCTGCGTCGGGCTACGACGAAGAATGGCAGAACCGCACGACCGTCGAGCGCGCGGACGGCACGTGGCTGACGCAGTACTTCGATGAGACCGGGCAAGCGTTGAGCCAGGTGATCACCGCGGGGGATCCGTCGAGCTCGCCGGGCTCGACCTGGGTAACGGGCGTCACCCGAAGCGCGGTTGGCTGCGTCACCGAGATTGGGACGCCCGCTTCGCTCTCGTCCTACACCCACAACAGCGGGAGCCCGTCGGCGCCGGACGGGACTGTCGCGCTCAGCTCGAGCGTTGGGCTGGTCAACGTCTACGTGCGGTCCGGCTCCGGCGACTTCACGGGCTACCTCCTCCGTGAGAAGTTCCGCGAGGCGGGGACCGGATCGACGGACTACATGTATCGGCAGATCGGCTACGACTCGCTGAGCAAGACAGTCGGAGCGACCACGCTGCTCCGTCCCCTGATCGACGAGGACGAAAAGTACGAGGCGAAGCTGCAGTTCCCGTCGGCGGGGACGGGCATGCTCATGCAGGTTGCGACCACGGCGGCCTCGTCGCCGAACACGCTCTCCAACGCGAAGGTTGCCCGCACCATCGAGGCCGTCGATACGGCGGAGAACGGCGCCAACGCCACGGTCGAGGAGTCGAGCCACGTCGTGCTCGATGGCAACGTGGACTTCCAGAAGGCGCGCGACGGCAAGATCACCTATCGCGAGTACTCGAACGGCCAGCTCACGAAGGAGGTCGACGACGCCGACACGACATCGCTGAGTCCGCCGACGGGCTTCTCGCACGCGGGCACGCCTGCGCCGCTGACGACCCAGTACGCCTATGACAGCCAGGGACGAAGCACTCTGACGACGCTCCCCGACGGACGCGTGACGCAGCAGTACTACTCGATCCTGAAGGACCGTCGCCGCGTCACGCTGAGCTTCCCGAAGTACGTGTCGGGAACCGGATACCGGTACGGCCCCGTGGGCTACACGGTCACCAACCACGCAGGTAAGGTCGAAGCCAGCGGCGTCATCGCTCTCCCGAGCAACGAGTCCAACTCGGCGCTCTCCGGCTACATCGACGAGACGGACGCCGACCCGATCAGCGCGGTGGACGTCGGAACGGTCGCGCAGCTGCGCGTCAGCCGCTTCGACGACACGGGCACGCGC
>JABWBL010000488.1 GCA_013360535.1 Planctomycetaceae bacterium | reverse complement strand
CTCGCGCTCGTCGCCGAAGCCGCGCGCTGCCTCGAGGAAGGTGTCGTCGCCTCCGAGGCCGAGCTCGACCTCGCGACCGTGTTCGGCATGGGCTTCCCGCCGTTCGAAGGTGGCGCGCTGCGCTACGTGCGCTCGCGCGGGCCCGCGCAGGTCGTCGAGCGTCTCGCGACGCTTGGTGCCCTTCCCGACGTGCTCGCTCGCGACGGAGCCCGCGAGCGCTTCGAGGCCTGCGAGCTCCTGCGCACGCTCGCCCACGACGCGACGAAGCGGGCGAATTAGGCGCGCGTTCCGCAGGAATCCGCATTCGGCGCAGACTGGCCCTCTGGACCCCGTGCGGGCCTGGACTAGTCTGCGCTCCCCCCATGACCACGCTCGAAGCGACAGCGGCCGATCTCTCTTCCCAAGGCGCCCTCGTGGCGGAGCTCTCGCGGCGCCTCGCCACCCACCCGCTGCACGCCTCCTTCCGGCGTGTCGAGCACGTGCGCACGTTCATGGAGCACCACGTGTGGTGCGTGTGGGACTTCATGTCGCTGCTCAAGTCGATCCAGCGCGACCTCGCGCCCGCGAGCTGGCCCTGGCGGCCGGGCCACGACGTGGAAGGCGCGCGCCTCGTCAACGAGATCACGGTCGGCGAGGAAACCGATCTGGGGCCCGATGGCCGCCCTGCGAGCCACTACGCGATCTACCTCGACGCGATGCGCGAGTGCGGCGCGAACACGGGCGCGATCCAGGGCTTCGTCCACGAGCTGATGCGCGGCCGTCCGTGGCGCGCGGCGCTGCTCGAGTCGAACGCTCCGGCGGCCTCGCGCGACTTCACGCGCACGACGCTCGAGATCTGCGAGGCGAGCCTGCCCGAGCGCGTCGCGGCCTTCACGCTCGGGCGCGAGGGGATCATCCCAGCCACGTTTCGGCCGCTGATCGAGGGCCTGTCGCGCGATCCCGCGCAGGCGGCGCACGTGCGCACGCTCGTGTGGTACCTCGACCGGCACGTGAAGCTCGATGGCGACGAGCACGGCCCGCTGGCGGCGCGGCTCTTCCGCTCGCACTGCCTCGCCGACGCGACGACCCGCTCACGCTCCCTCGCCGCCGCGATCCGCTCGCTCACGGCCCGCACGCGGCTGTGGGACGCGGTCGCGCTCGAGCTCGCTCCCGCGATCTGAACCGCGGACACCCCGAAAGCGCCTCCGGGCGCCCAAACGTCACGTTCACGCGAGCGTCCGATTTTTCGATTGCCGCGGGCAGCCGACGTTTGGTTTCGTTGGGCATCGCAACCCCCCGGCAGCGCCCCCCTGCCTTGGGCCTCAGGTCCTTGGTGCCGGTCTTCCCGAACCGAGCGCTCCCATGGACCCGACACCTCCGACCGCCCGCGAGGGCCTGCGCCACCGGCCGCGCCAGTGGCAGGCCGACATGTTCCGCACCGTCGTCGAGGTCTCGCCGAACGCGATGGTGATGGCCGACGCGCAAGGCCGTATCGAGTTCGCCAACGCGCGCACCGAGCAGATGTTCGGGTACGGTCGCGAGGAGCTCGTCGGCGAGCCGGTCGAGATCCTCGTGCCCGAGCGCTTCCGCGCGGCGCATCCGCGCTACCTGCGCGGCTACTTCGAGGCCCCCGAGCAACGCGCGATGGGCGCGGGCCGCGACCTCTACGGCCGCCGGCGCGACGGCACCGAGTTCCCCGTCGAGATCGGGCTCAATCCGCTCGAGAACGGCGGCGAGCGCTTCGTGCTCAGCGTGATCATCGACATCACGGCCCGCAAGGAAATCGAGAGCCGCCTGCAGGCTTCGGCCGCCGAGCTGGCGCGCAGCAACGCCGACCTCGAGCAGTTCGCGTACGCGGCGTCACACGACCTGAAGGAGCCGCTGCGCATGATCACGGGCTACCTCGACATGCTGACGGTCGAGCACGGCGAGGCGCTCGGTCCGCAGGCGCACGACTGCGTCCGGCACGCGGTCGAAGGCGCCGCCCGCATGCGCGCGCTGATCGAAGGCCTGCTCGCGTATTCGCGCGCCGGCACGCGTGCGCCCGAGCTCGGGCTGGTCGAGCTCGAGCTCGTGCTCGCCGAGGTGCGCGACAACCTCGCTTCGGCGCTGGCCGAGAGCGAGGGCGAGCTCGACGCCGACGAGCTGCCCGTCGTACGCGCCGACCGCACCCAGATGCTCCAGCTCTTCCAGAACCTCGTCTCCAACGCGCTCAAGTTCCGCACGGCCCAGCCCGCGCGCGTGCGGATCCGCGCCAGCGCCGACGGCCCGTTCTGGCGCTTCGAGGTCGCGGACAACGGCATCGGGATCGAGGAGCCGTTCCGCGAGCGCGTGTTCGGCATGTTCCAGCGCCTGCACGGCGGCAACCGCTACCCCGGCTCCGGCATCGGACTCGCGCTGTGCCGGCGCATCGTCGAACGCCACGGCGGCAAGATCCACGCGGAATCGAGCCCCGAAGGCGGCACTCGCATCGTGTTCCTGCTACCCCGCTAGTCCGTTCCTCTCCATGCCTCCCTCCAGCGCACCCTCCCACTCGATCCTGATCGTCGAGGACAACCCCGGCGACATCGGCCTGCTGCGAGCCGCGTTCCAGAAGATCGATCCGACGATCGAGCTGGTCTTCGCGGGCGACGGCATCGAGGCGCTGGCGTTGCTGCGCCGCGACCACCGGCCCGACCTCGTGCTGCTCGACCTCAACCTGCCGCGCATGGACGGGCGCGAGCTGCTCGCGCTGATCAAGAAGGATCCGCTGCTGCGCCCGATCCCGGTGCTGGTGCTGACGAGCTCCGCCGCCGAGAGCGACGTGCGCAACGTCTACGACCTGCAGGCCAACGGCTACCTCGTGAAGCCCGACGAATACTCCGGCTACCTCGAGCTCGCGCGCCAGACGCGCCAGTACTGGTTCTCGACGATCCGGCTGCCGACGCACTCGCACTGACGCGGAACTCGCGGCGCTACACGTACAGGACGCCGTCGCCGGTCCAGAACGGGCCGGAGAGCGTCGCTTCCGCGCTGCGCACCACGTGGCAGCGGAAGACGACCCGTTCGCCGCGCCACGCGCGCAGGTCGAACTCGTACTCGCCCTGCACGGCGAAGCTCGCGGGCTGGAGCAGCGCCCAGTAGCCGGACTTCTCGCCGTCGCGCTTGCCCGGGAAGGCCTTGGCGATGTCGGGCCGCGCGATGGGCTGCGCGGCCACAACCTCGCCGCCGGTGGAAACGACGTCGAAGCGGTCCGGAGCGCCGTCGTCGAGCAGCATCCAGCCGCCGACGGCGA
>JABWBL010000487.1 GCA_013360535.1 Planctomycetaceae bacterium | reverse complement strand
CTCGCCGGCGAGGCACGCGAGCAGGAGGTCGGCCGTCGCGCGTTGCGCATCGAGTGCCGTCGCGCCGAGCGCGAGCTCGAGTTCGAGCCGCAGGGCCTGCACCGCGAGCGGATCCTCGCCGGGAAACCCGTCGGGTGCGAGGTTCGGGAGCAGCACGTCCTGCAGGCGTCGCTGGCACTCGAGCGCACCCGCACGGTCGCCCGCAGCCGACAGCGCGAGCCCCATTCGCGCGCACAGTCCCGCGGGCAGGGCGGAGACGTTCGCCACGGCGCTCTGCAACTGCGATCGCGCGGAGTCGTCGCGCGGGTCGAGCCGCAGGAGGCCCGCGAGCCGTTCCGCAGCCAGCACGAACTCCGCGTCGACTTCGTGCCCTTCGGTGGACTGCAGCAACGGAGACGGACGACTGCGCCTTGGCAGCGCGAGTCCCGTTTCGTCGAGGTCGAAGCCTGCGTCGCGCAGCACGGCGAGTCCATGGTGGACCAGCGCACTGATGCCCACGTTCGGCGGCTCTCCCGGCCAGAATGCAAATTCCCCCGACGAATCCGGCTGCAGCGTTCGCAGGTGCGCGAGACCTGCCCGCAGGCGCTTGGCGAATTCCGGATCGATCACCGGCGCTGGCTCTCCGTGCGCCTTGGCGGCCTTCAACAGCGCGAGTCGCGGCAGCAAACGTGCGAGCGTCTGCTCGGCGCAGCCATAGGGGTAGCTCGCGAGATCGGCCTCGAGCAGGCGCCACGCGTCGGCACCGCCCTGCAGGACGTCGAGCTCAACTGTTGCGTCCGGTGACGCGCCTTCGGGCACCTGCACGGCGACTTCACCGACTCCGGAGGCCACCGCGGTGAGCCTGCGGGCCACACGATCGGCGCCCACGACGAGCGTGCGTTCCGAGCGATCCGCGAACGCGCCGAGCTCGACGTCGAGCCGCAGCGTCGTTTCTCCCGCCGCCACGGCGCGCACCGGAACGCTGGTCGTGACGGCACGACCTGCTTCGACGTCGAGCTCCACCTGTTCGCGATCCACCACGAGCGCATCCCCGAGCATCGCGCTCCGCAAGCGCACCGCGTCGCTTCCACGTGCCCGCACCGAACGATCGACGGAGATGGGCAATTCGAATTCGTCTCCGGCGCGCAGTCCGCGAGGCACGAGCGGCTCGGCGGTGAGCGGCTGGCCCGAGGCGAAGGTCGAGCGCACGATCCCGCCGCTTCCGTCCGGCGCAATCGCGACCGCGGTCACTCGCCAGCGCGTCAGGTCGTCGGGCAGGCGGAACGTCGTCGTCGCGTTGCCCTGTTCGTCCGCGATCACCGTCGCGAAGTTCGCGGTGGGACAGAAGCGCGAGCGCACGGCGGCCTCGGGCCGCGGGCTGCCGCCGGATCCCGCCGCGGAGATGCTTGTTTCGGAGAGGTCGCGCGTCCAATCGAGTTGCGGCAGACGTCCGCAGCTCAGCAGCGACTCGAGCAACGCCGCGGGGGTCGTCGTGACGGGCGTGTGGAAGCGGCTCCAGGTCCAGTTCGGCAAGCTTGGCCTCAAGGCGCTTTCGGGGTCGACGGTGCGATCCTCCGCGAGTTCGAAGATGCGCTCGTCGACCACGGCGAACGTCACCAGCGCTCCGGGTGCAGCGCGGAGCGCACGAAGCGTCGTGTCCTGTCCCGGCTCGGCACTCGCCGGCAATTCGAGCTCGAGGGCTTGGACTTCCTTCAAACGCACCGGCACGGAATCCGTCACCGTTCCTGCCACGGTCGCCGCGGCGACGTCGAAACGCGGCCAGTCGCTGCGCAGCACGCGTTCGTCGATCGTCGCGAGTCCCTGCGGGTCGAGCTCCACGAGCTGAACGCGCGCTCGAGCGCTGCGTCCGATCACGACGAGCACCTGCTCGCCGGGTCTTCCGCGCAAGCGGACCGGACAGGGCGCACCGACGACGGCGCTCCCGAACTCGAGTTCGGGGACAGCGCGCGAGAGCCACGCCGCAGGGGCGAGCGCTTCGGCTTCGCCGCGCGGCGGTTCGATGGTCAGCCGACGGCTCTCGAGCAGCTGCTTGCCGTCCGGACCCGTGACGCTGAACCGCACATCGACGCGGTGCGTGCTCGTGTTCGCGACCGGCACGCGCAGCGTCGCGCGCCCCGTGGCGTCGGTTTGCAGCGCGAGCTGCTGGACGCGCTCTGCCGCGTCATCCCGTTCGACGGTCGCTTTGACGTCGAGGTTCGCCGCCGGCCCGCCCGAAGCCCAGCTCACGCCCACGCTGACGTCGACACTTGCAAGTTCCGGCGTCACGGTCGCAGGCGCGTCGATCACCACGTGCACGGCCTGACGGCGAAAGTTCGCGACGCTGCACAACGGCCCTGCGGGCAAACGAAGCGGCTCGCCGCGCTCGTCGTGCTCCGGCAACTCGAGCGCAAACTCGAAACGCTCGTCGGGGGCCGCTTCCGCCGGAATCACGAACGAAAACGGCGCGTGCCCAAACGTGTCGGTGCGCGCCGGCAGCCTGCGTTCGCCGAGCGAGTCCGAGGTGACGACGACGACGGCGTTCACGTCCGCGGCCGTGGTGCTCGACGGCACGCTCGCGAGGCCCTCGCCTTCCCAAGCGCACGAACGCAGCACGATGCGGCCGAACACGGTCTCGCCCGGTCGGAAGATCGGGCGGTCGAGCATCACGTGCGACAGCCAGCGCTCGCGGTCGTGCTGGACGGTTCCAAGCTGTCGCGTGCCGAGCCATGCCGTTCCTCGCGCTCCGCGCAGGCGCAATTCGCCGTAGTCCGTTCCTCCTGCGGAGAGTCCCTCCACGTGCACCAGCGCGGGTCGTGCTTCGAGTTCGCCGCGCAACACTCGCGCTGCGGAACGCCGCAGTTCCCATTGCGCCGTCGCTGGTCCGTCGCGATCGAAGGCCGCGAGCGCGATCCAGCCGTCCTGCGTCAGCGCGAGCGCTTGCAGGTCGCTGACGAGCACTCGGCGCACTCCGCGCCACGGAGTGATCGTCGAGCGCGCTTCCAGCAGCCAATCGCCTGCGGGCAGAGGCGCGAGTCTGGACACGTCCGGGGTCGAGAGCGTCGTGCTCCACGTCGCCGGCCCGAGGGCGTCGAGGTCCCGCCACGCCAGCGGCCCGGGCTCGCACGGAAACAGGCTCAGGCGCAGCGGTTCCCGAACTTCGCGAAGGCGCTCCCACGGCGCGTCGACGGGCACGTGCACGGGCGCGAGACCAAATCGCGACACGCTCGCGAGCGCGAGCAGCCGCTCCGCCTCTTCCAGCAACTGGGCGTCGCCACCGGCCAC
>JABWBL010000486.1 GCA_013360535.1 Planctomycetaceae bacterium | reverse complement strand
GAGCAGGTGCTCGTGCCACGCCAGCCCGCCGAAGGTCGCGTCGTTCGCGCGCGGGGCCGCCGCTTCGCCACCGGCGAGCAGCTTCGCGAGGCGCGAGCGGAAATCGCTGCAAGCGCTCACGGGGCCTCCTCCTGCTGCAGGAACGGCGCGAGGCGCTCGCGCAGGTTCTCGCGCGCGCGGTGCACCATCGACTTGATCGCCTTCTCGCTCGAGCGCAGCACGACCGCGATCTCCGCGTAAGGCATCTCGTCGTACTTGGCGAGGATCAGCGCCATGCGCTGCGCCTTCGGCAGGCCCGCGATCGCCACGCGTACCGCCGCCACGACGTCGCCACGCTCGAGCACGTCCGTCGGCGCCTCGATGCGCTCGTCCGAAATCTCGGCCCAGGCCGGCCCTTCGTCGTCGAGCCCGTCGTCGAGGCTCGCTTCGTCGGTGCCGCGCTGCGTCCGGTTGACCGCGATGTTGAACGCGATGCGGTACAGCCAGGTCGAGAAGCGCGCCGTCGGCTGGTAGCGCTCGCGCGCCCGGATCACGCGCAGGAACACGTCCTGCACGAGGTCCTCACGCTCCGGCGCCGGGCCGAGGAAGCGCGTGAAGAGCGCGAACAACTGCCCCGAGTAGGTCTCGACGATGCGGTCGAAGGCCCGCTCGTCGCCCTTCTGGTAGGCGAGCATCCAGCGCACGCCGGCATCGCTCTCGTAGTTGTGGCCCACGGTTCCCAACGATGGTGCAACCCCGCCCCCAGGTCTAGGTGACGCGGCGCTTCCTTGCGCGCCGTTGCCGGTCCACTCCGCCGCCGGCCTGCGCGGCGAAGTCGAAGCGGATTCGTTGCCATAAGCTGTTATTGAATAAGTGGTTAGACCACAACTTGGAAATTGCCCACGTAGTGGACGATAATGACCCACGCCATGGACACCCATCCTGCACCGCATCGGCTCCTGTCCGACAAGCTGCAGGAGGCCCTCGACCGCGCACCGGTCGTGATCCTCAGCGGGGCCCGTCAAGTCGGCAAGTCGACGCTCGTGCAGGGCTTCGACGGCGCGGCGGAGCGAAGGTACCTGACGCTCGACCACCTGCCGACGCTCGCCCGGGCGCAGCAGGCGCCGGAGACGCTCGTCACCGAAGCCCCGCGGCTCACCCTCGACGAAGTCCAGCGCGCGCCGGACCTGATGCTCGCCGTCAAGTACGTCGTCGACCGGGAGAAGCAGCCGGGCCAGTTCCTCTTGACGGGTTCCGCGAACTTGTTGCTCACGCGCACGAGTGGCGAGTCGCTCGCGGGGAGAGCGCAGTACCTCACGTTGCGTCCGATGACGGCGCGGGAGGCCGATCGGCGCCCGCTCGCGAACGCGTGGAGTGCGTTGCTCGATGCCAGAGACGCCGAGGACGCTCTCGCGCGCTTGGAACCGGCGCTCGAGATCGACTGGCGCGAGCGCGCCCTGCGCGGCGGGTTTCCGCCGGCGGCGCTGGCCACGTCCACGACCGAGCGCGCGCAGTGGCCCGAGGACTATGCGGCGACCTACCTGCGGCGCGACCTGCGCGAGCTCGCGCGCGTCGACGACCTGCCGGGATTCAGTCGGCTGATGCAGCTCGCGGCGCTCCGCACGGGTGGGCTCCTGAACCAGACCGCCCTGGCGCGTGACGCAGCGCTCGCGCGCACCACGACGCTGCGCTGGCTGAGCCTGCTCGAGGCCACGTACCTCGCCACGCTGCTGCCGCCGTTCTTCGAGTCGCGTTCCCGCCGGCTGATCGCGTCGCCCAAGCTGTTCCCCGGCGACACCGGCCTCGCGCTGCACCTGTGCGGCGTCGAAACGGTCGAGCAGCTCGAGCGCCTGCCGCGCCCCGGCGCGTGGCTCGAGGCGTGGGTGCTCAACGAGCTGCTCGCGTCGCTCGAGACACGCTCGCCCAAGCCCACGCTGTACCACTACCGCACCGCGACCGGCCTCGAGATCGACTTCGTGCTCGAGGCGGGCCAACGGCGCCTGCCGATCGAGGTCAAGGCCTCCGCCGCCGTTCGTCCCGACGACGCCAAGGTGCTCGAGAGCTTCTGCGCCGAGCACGGCGAGCGCGCGCCCTTCGGCATCGTGCTCCACACCGGCCGCGACGCCCACCGACTGACGGCCCACACGATCGCGGTGCCGCTCGGCGCCGTCGTTTGAGCGCGATCCCTCGCCGGCCGACCCACAAAGCGCCGCGCCACGCGCCCGATTGCCCTATCCTCCGCCGCCCCATGGGAACCGGCGCCACGCTGTACCGCTTCGAGATCGAGCTCTCCGACTCGGACCGCCACGTCTACGAGACACTCGAGCTCCGCGTCGCCCGCCACCCCTCCGAGAGCACGGCCTTCCTGATCGTGCGCGTGCTCGCCTACTGCCTCGAGTTCGCCCCCGGCCTCGAGTTCTCCAAGGGCGGCATCAGCGACACCGACGAGCCCGCCCTCTCGCTGCGCGACCTCACCGGCCAGCGCCTCGCCTGGATCGAGATCGGCGCCCCCTCCGCCGACCGTCTGCACCGCGCCTCCAAGTCAACCCCACGCGTCGCCCTCTACACCGACCGCCGCCTCGAGCTGCTCCGCACTCCCCTTGAGGGCGAGCGCATCCACCGCGCCTCCTCGATCCAGGTCCTGTGCTTCCCCCAGGCCTTCCTCAAGGCCCTCGAACCCACCCTCGACCGCAACCCGCGCTGGCAAGTCTCGATCTCCGACGCCCACCTCTACGTCACCGCCGCCGACCAGTCCTTCGACATGCCCCTCGAGCGCTCGCCGCTGCTCGAGGAGTGAACGTCACAGGTCGCGGGAGCGCGAGCGGGGCCAGACGACGGAGTGGGGGATGCCGATGACCGACGAGAGCGGGATCGGGCCCCAGTCGCGGCTGTCGCGGGATTCGGCGGAGTTGTCGCCGAGGACGAAGATCTCGTCGGCGCCGAGCACGAGGGAGTCGGAGGTGGCGAAGCGGCCGAGGCTGAACCAGGTGGTGTCGCGCTCGAGGCGGGCGCGGCGCAGGGTGAGGTCGAGGTCGTCGCCGCCGAACTCGGCGCGTGGGAGGGCGTGGGTGGTGCCGCCGTCGGGGGTGCGCTGGGAGGGCGTGTTGGAGATGTAGCGGTGGCGCAGGAGGCCCTCGCGGCCGCTGGCGTCGAAGCACAGCTCGTTGTCGCGGTTGGAGAAGCGCAGGGTGTGCCAGCGGTCGGGCTCGAAGTCGAACTCGGTGGCGCCGAGCGGCTCGGGCGGGCCGTCGCCGGAGAGGGTGCGGGCGCCGCGGAACAGGCTG
>JABWBL010000485.1 GCA_013360535.1 Planctomycetaceae bacterium | reverse complement strand
CACCGCTCCGGCGTCGGAGCTCTCGGTCCCGCTGCTCGCCGGCCAGACGGTGACGATCCGCGTGTCCGAGAAGCTCTCGGGCGGCTCGAACTTCACGCTCAACTGGTCCTTCGCGGTGCCCCCGCCGTCGAACGACGAGTGTGTGAACGCCACGATCCTGCCCGCGGGCAGCACGACCGCGATCGCGGACACGCGCTTCGCGACGCCGGTCGGTGCCAACAGCGCTCCGGCTTCGGCTTGCCAGACGAACCAGAGCCGCGACGTGTGGTTCCTGTGGACCTCGCAGGGTGCGGGCTCGGTGCAGGTCGACACCTGCGGCGCGCTGCAGCCGGTGAGCGACTCGGTCATCACGATCTACACCGGCGTGTGCGGCACGCTGACGGAGATCGCCTGCGATGACGACACCTGCGCCACGCCTTCGCTGGCGAGCCAGGTGAGCTTCACGGCGACCTGCGACACGACGTACTACATCCGCGTGTCGCAGTTCGGCACCTCGGTTCCGACGACGCCCTGGACCGTGAACATCACGGCTCCGGGTTACGTCGACAGCGACGGTGACGGCACCAACGACTGCCTCGACGGCTGCCCGAACGATCCGCTCAAGATCGCTCCGGGTATCTGCGGCTGCGGCGTCGCGGAGACCGACACCGACGGTGACGGAACGCCGGACTGCATCGACGGCTGCCCGATCGACCCGGCGAAGATCGCTCCGGGCATCTGCGGCTGCGGCGTCTCCGACGTCGACACCGACGGTGACGGCACTCCGGACTGCAACGACGGCTGCCCGACCGATCCCAACAAGACGGCGCCGGGCCTCTGCGGCTGCAACGCTCCGGAGACCGACACCGACGGTGACGGCACGCCGGACTGCATCGATGGCTGCCCCACGGATCCGGCCAAGATCGCGCCGGGCCAGTGCGGCTGCTTCATCCCGGAGACCGACACCGACGGTGACGGCACGGCGGACTGCATCGACGGTTGCCCGACCGATCCTGCGAAGATCGCGCCTGGCATCTGCGGCTGCGGCATCTCCGATGTCGACTCCGACGGCGACGTGGCGGACTGCAACGACAACTGCGTCGCGATCGCGAACCCGACCCAGTCGGATTGCGACGGCGACAACGTCGGCGACGCCTGCGAGATCTTCGCCGGTACGCAGATCGACACGAACCTGAACGGCATCCCCGACAACTGCGAGCTCGGTGCGGTCTTCACCTACTGCACCTCCGGCACGACGACGAACGGCTGCACCCCGCAGATGGGCAGTGCAGGCGTTCCGAGCGCGTCGGCGACGGCGGGCTTCGTGGTGTTCGGCACGGGCCTCGAAGGCCAGAAGCAGACGCTGCTCTACTACGGCATCAACGGACCGACGGCCCAGGTCTGGGCGCCGGGCTCGTCGAGCTACAAGTGCGTCCGCTCGCCCACTCGCCGCGTCGACCCGCAGAACTCGGGCGGCACGGTGAACGGTTGCGGCGGCACCTACTCGGTGGACTTCGCCGACTGGATGTTCACCCACCCGTCGACGCTGGGCAGCCCCAACTTCGCCGGTCAGGTGTTCAACGCGCAGCTGTGGTTCCGCGACCCGCCGGCGCCGTCGACGAGCAACCTGTCGAACGCGATCCAGTTCACGATGGCGCCGTGATCGCGTGAGCGGCTGGCGGGGCGGCCACGCCCCGCAGCCCTGATTCCACGAAGGGCGCTTCCGGACATCCGGAAGTGCCCTTCCGCATTTCGGAGCGGGTGTGTCGCTCTCGCGTCGCTACCCTCTCCGCCCCTTGAAGCACGAGACGACGAGCGTGGGCAGCGAGATTCCGCGGCTGGCGCGGCTGGCGTGGCCCATCGTGCTGACGCAGCTCACGATGATGAGCCTCGGCGTGGTCGACCTCCTGATGGTCGGGCGCGTCGGCGTCGACGCGGTCGCGGCGGTGTCGCTCGGCAACATCGCCAAGTTCGGCACGATCATGATCGCGATGGGTTTCGTGATCGGCATCGACCCGTTCCTGGCGCAGGCCCATGGAGCGCGCGACGCCCGCGGGCTGGCGCTCGGACTTCAGCGCGGTGTCGTGCTGGCCCTGCTCTCGAGCGTGCCCGTGGTCGTGCTGTGGCAGTTCGTGGAGCCGTTCCTGATCGCGACGGACCAGGATCCCGCCATCGCCCGCGTGGCGCAGCAGTACGTGCAGGTGCAGACGCCGTCGGTGCCGTTGTTCCTCGTGTACACCGCGCAGCGCCAGTACCTGCAGGGTCGCGGGATCCTGCGGCCGGCGCTGTTCGTCGCGCTCGCCGCGAACGTGCTCAACGTCGCGCTCAACCGTCTCCTCATCTTCGGCGGACTGGGCGTTCCTGCGCTCGGCGCCGTCGGGTCTGGAATCGCGACCTCGATCGTGCAGGCGAGCATGCCGCTCATGATGTACGGGTTGATGCGCTCGCAGCGGCTGTGCGAGGGCGCCTGGGTGCCGTGGAGCCGCGCTGCGCTCGACGTTGCGGAGCTCGGCAGGATCCTCGCCGTCGGCGTGCCGATCGGCCTGCATTTCGCGGCCGAGATCTGGGGTTTCCAGATCGCGGGCCTGTGGTCGGGGCAGCTCGGCAAGGTGGAGCTCGCGGCCAACACGATCGTGCTCAACCTCGCCTCGATCTCGTTCATGCTGCCGCTGGGGATCGGTCTGGGCTCGGTGACGCGCATCGGCAATCTCGTGGGCGCCGGACGTCCTGCGGAGGCGCAGGTCGCGGCCTGGGCGGCGCTCGCGCTCGGAGCGGGCCTGATGGCCGTCTGCGCCATCGTCTTCCTCGTCCTGCCCGGACCGCTGGCGCGCGCGTACAGCGAGGATCCGGCGGTGATCGCTCTCGCCGTCGCGACGTTGCCCGTGGCGGCGGCCTTCCAGCTCTTCGACGGCCTGCAGGTCGTCGCTTCCGGCGTGCTGCGTGCGATCGGGCGCACGAAACCGACCGCGATCGCGAATTTCGTCGGCTATTACGCGATCGGGCTGCCCCTGGGGCACCACCTCGCCTTCGAGCGCGAGCTGGGTCTGCAGGGCCTGTGGTGGGGCGTGGCCGCCGGAGTGGCGACGGTGGCGGTCGTGCTGGTGGCGTGGGTCGCGGTGCGAGGGCCCGCCACGGCCCGCCCGATCGACGCGCAGGAAGCCTGAGCGCGCGCGGCGTACAATCCCGCGCCTCATGCACGAACACCCCAACAAGCGCCTCGTCGACTACGCCGACTGCGCCGGCTGAGCGGGCAAGCTGCCTCAAGGGCAGCTCGCGCACGTGTTGCGCGGCCTCGGCTCCGACCCTGACGAGCGGCTGCTCGTGGGACCCCAGACCATGGACGACGCAGGCGTCGTGCTGCTGGGGCAGGCCGAAGGTCTGCCCGCGGGAAGCCGGCTCGCGCTCGTGCTCACGGTCGACTTCTTCCCGCCGGTGGTCGAGGACCCGTGGTTCTACGGCTCGATCGCGGCGGCGAACTCGATCTCGGACGTGTACGCGATGGGCGGACGCCCGATCAGCGCGCTCACTCTCGCGTCGTTGCCCAAGGACCTGCCGCAGGAGTGGATCTCGGAAATCCACCGCGGCGGCTTCGCCAAGGTGCGCGAAGCGGGCGCGAGCATCGCCGGTGGCCACACGGTGCAGGGCCAGATCCAGTTTGGCTTCTCGGTGACCGGCGTCGTCGATCCGGAGCGCGTGACCGCGAATTCGGGCGCGCGCGCGGGTGACGTCGTCTACCTGACCAAGCCGCTCGGCATGGGCACGATGACGACCGCGGGCAAGCGTGGGCTGATCTCGTGGGAGATGCTCAAGCCCGCCGCCGAGCAGATGGCGACGCTCAACGCGAAGGCCGCCGAGGCGATGGTCGCCGCGGGCGCCCGCGCGTGCACGGACGTCACCGGCTTCGGTCTCGTCGGCCACGCGCGCAACATCGCGAGCGCGAGCAAGGTCACGCTGCGGCTCGAGGCCACGAAAGTGCCGCTTTTCCCCGACGTAATCGAGCTCTCGCGGCGCGGCTCCAACTCCGGCGGCGCCAAGCGCGGGCGCACGACGCTCGCCGAGGAGGTCACGGTCGCCGGCGGCCTCGAGGAGGCCCTCGTCAACCTGCTCTTCGACGCGGAGACCTCCGGCGGGTTGCTCATCGCGATCCCGCGCGAACGGTCGGCGCAGCTCGAGCGCGAGCTGCGTTTCCGCAACGTGCTTGTCGCTCAGGTTGGAGAGTTCATCGCCTGGACCGGCAAGACGGTCGAGGTCGTCTGAGCCCGGATGATTCACGAAACGGGCTGAAAGTGAGCCCATTGGGGGCGGTTTCCGCCGAAGTGGTTGTTACCACACGACCGCTCAAACGGAGCCC
>JABWBL010000484.1 GCA_013360535.1 Planctomycetaceae bacterium | reverse complement strand
GCCTCGCCGGCGTCGATCACGCCCGCGACGCCGGCCAGATCCTCGAACCGCGAGCGGTGGTCGGGCGCCCCGCGGCCGGTGAGTTCCAGCAGCTCGCGCTGGGCCCCCAGCGGCTTGGCCTCGTAGCCGAGCTCCCGCGCGAGGGCCAGGACGACCTTCAACTGGGCATCCGGGAGGTTCTTGGTCAGGCGGACGAGCATGGTGGGCAGGGCGCGGGGCCCCGATGATCCCAGAGGGGCGAGCAGTATAGATACGCCTTTTCTCGCTCACAATCCGCCCCGCCAAAGCCCTGCTCCCCAAGGAAGTTTGCCCGCGGCGGGGCTCCCGCTCCCCCGTCCGGTCCCGCCGGTCGGCCCAACCGCCCCGTCCGGCGCGCAGAAAATCCAGCTCCCCCTGTCACGAGACGATGGGTTGCCACTACTCTGGTGGCACAGGCGGCCCCCTTCCGGACTGCCGCGTCGGAGTTCCCTCCGTCAGGAGCTTTCCAAAATGAACAGCAACGTTTTCCAGCGACTGGCCCTCGGGCTGGCGTTCGTGGCGTCGGTCGGGATCCCGGCCAGCGCCCTGCCGGGGTGATGAACCCCTCGTGGGGGGGGCAGTTCGTCCCCCGGAGGTTTTGCACCGCCGCCCAGCGTCCCCAATGGTGGCCCCGCTCCGTCGGGCCCGGGCGCAGGCACGGGTGGATCCCTGCCTGAGGTCCTGCGCGGTCCGACCGCACGCAGCGTCCTCAAGCTGACCTGGGAGTACCCGACGTACGTCGCTCCGAAGACCGCCAACAACGGTCGCACCACGGCCGAGACCGCTCGCCGCGCGCTGACGCGCGAGGAAGCACTCGCCTACATCGCCGGCAAGGACCCGCGACCGCTGCTCGTGCTCCGCGAGTGCAAGACGTGCAACGGCACGGACGATGCGCTGCTGAGCCGCGGCAAGGTCGACAACGAGCGCACGTTCCTGCTCTCGCGCTGGTTCCACTGCGTCAAGCTGCCCGTCGACGTGATGGAGAAGGACCACCCCTTCCACAACCTGTTCGACGACAAGAATCCCGAGCACATGTTCATCGGGACCACCGATGGCAGCGTGCGCAAGACGCTCGAGAGCGAACGTTCGCGCATCGAGCTGTGGGACACGATGACCGCCGTGCTCAAGGCCTCCTACCAGAAGGAGCCCGAGGCGACGGTCAAGAAGATGCAGAAGCTGATCGACGAGTTCGACCGTGTCGACGGCGAGCTGACGACGGCGGAGCGGCGCATCGACGAGATCCTCGAGAAGGAGGGTCCCGACTCGCGCAAGCTGAAGAAGCTGAAGGAGGAGCTCGAAGTCGCTCGCAAGCAGCGCGACGAGGTCTTCCGTTCGCTCGATCAGGCGACCGCCGAGCTCAAGCTCAAGAAGCCGACGCCCGCGGCCCCCGCCGCGGAAGGCGAAACGGCGAAGTAGCGGCCGCAAGGCCGAGTGACGAAGCAAGACCCACCCCAAGGTAGGCTCGAACTTCATGGACAACCTCACGCAGGGCGGCTGGCGCAAGACGTTGGCCGCCCTGCTGCCTTTGTTCGGACTCGTGGTCGCGCTCCTCGGACCGCTCGCGCCCGGCGCGCGGGCCCAAGACACCTCCTTGGAGGAGATCGAGGCCGAGGATCCCTGGACCAAGGGTGACCCGGAGCTCCTGAAGAAGCTCGGGATCGAGCGCATCGGCGCGATGCCGTGGACACAGAGCCACGCTTCGGACGGCGTCGTCAAGACGCTCGGCGGCATCCCGGTGATCTTCATCGAGACCGAGCACTTCCGCCTCGCCTCGACGCTCGAGAGCTACCGCCCCACCGGCGACCGCCCCGAGAAGGAGCGCCTCGAGGCCGAGTTCGCGGCGCTCAAGAAACGCTGCAACAAGTTCAGCAAGCTGCCGCCCAAGCTTGACCCGTGGCTGCGCGCGCACCTCTACGCGTACCGCATGGAACAGGTCTACGACCAGTTCATGGCGGCCTTCGACCTCAAGGATGCCGACTTCGCGAGCCCGCTGCGCAAGTCCGCCGACGGGCGCTCGCTCGGACAGGGTCCGTACCTCGGCCAGAAGAACAAGTTCACGGTGCTGTTGACGCAGAGCCAGAGCGCCATGGGCCGCTACCTGCGCGCCAACTTCAACATCGAGCCCGAGTACAGCTTCCGCTCGGCCTGGCCCGACGGCTACCTGCTCGCGATGAACTTCGAGGCCTTCAAGAGCGGTGGCCGCGACCTCGATCAGGCGATGCACGTCGCGATGGCGGCCGCGCTCGTCCAGAACCTGCTCGACGGCTATCGCGCCTCGTTCCAGGCGCCGCCGAACTGGCTGCGTTACGGCCTCGCGCACTGGATCGCGCGCCGGATCGACACGCGCTTCAACCAGTGGAACGCGGGCGGCGCGAGCAGCGACCCGGAGTCGGACCGCAGCCACCTGTGGGAGCCGCGTGTGCTCGGGCTGATCAAGAACGAGGCCGCCACGCCGCTCTCGAAGATGATGCGCTGGCACAAGTACGAGGAGATCCAGCCGCGGGAGCACATGCTCGCCTGGGCGCTGGTCGACTGGATCCTCACGGCGCGCAAGGACACCGCCCACGACCTGCTGTTCGAGCTCGCCGAGCCGATCAACGACTACGGGCCGACGCGCGGCGACAAGATCGTCGAGCAGCAGGAACGTGCGTTCACTAAAGTCTGGAACATGACGCCCGAGCAGGTCGACAAGGCGTTCCAGACGTGGGTCGAGAAGAACTACAAGAAGTGAGCGCGGGCGCGTGAGGTTCCTCACGCGCCTCGTGCCGGTGGTCGTCTTCGGCGTGCTGCTCGTCGGCTGGCTCGTCGCGCGCATCAGCCGTGCCACCCGCGAGTTGCCGTCCTTCGCGGCGCCGCGCGCAGTCGAGTTCGAGCCGCTCCTGTCGCCCCTGGGCCCGGAGAAGCTGTGGGGCAAGGTCGTCGATCCGTTCGGGGAGCCGCTCGCGGGCGTCGGTGTCGTGCTGCGCTCGAACTCGGTGCCACTGTGGACCGAGACGGACGCGCAGGGCCGCTTCGAGCTCGACGGACTGCAGGCGGGCGCGGTCGACGTCGCCCTCGTACTGTGGGGACGCGCGCCGGTGCACCAGCTCGTGGCCCCCGGCGAAGTCACGCTCGTGATGCCGGAGCCCAACCCGCCGCCCGCGGAGCTGCCCGCCACCGAACGCGCGCCGATCACCGGCCGCCTCGCGCACCCGCTGCGGCGCGCGTGGAGCGATGCCGAGGGCTACGAGATCGCGCTCGTGCCCATCGCGCCGCCGCAGGAGTTCG
>JABWBL010000483.1 GCA_013360535.1 Planctomycetaceae bacterium | reverse complement strand
TCGTCGAGCGCCTCGCGCCCGAGCAGGTGCTGCACCGCCTGCAAGCCGATGCGCAAGCGCCGCACCTCGTCGCACCGGCCGCGACGCCGCACGCGAGCGTGGTGCGCGAGCGGCTCGAGGCCGCACTGGCGCGCCGCGGCACCCGCCAAGGGGCCCGGTTTCAGGCGCCGGCGACGTAGAAGATGCGGTCGCAGGACGGGCAGGTGACGACCTGCGTCCCGCGCGCGACGCGCACGTAGAGGTTGACCGGGACCTGGATGTAGCAGGCCTGGCAGACGCGCTCCTCGAGCGCCGCCAGCGCGACCCCTTCGCGCGTCGAGAGCAGGCGCTCGTAGGTCTGGAAGATCTCGGGCTCGATGCCGGGCCCCAGGCGCGACTTGCGCTCGCCCGCGAGCTTGTCGAGCTTGCCCTGCGCGACGCCCATCTCGCGCTCGACGTTGCCGGAGAACTCGGCGAAGACCGTCTCCGCCGCCGCGATCTCGCCCTCGAGCTTCTTGACTTCGGCCTCGAGCTTCTCGGCCTCGGTCATGTGCGTGAGCGCTTCCTCGTCCGCGACCGTGATGTCCTTCTTGAGCGAGCGGATCTGGTGCTGGAACGCCGCGTGCAGCGCGACGTCCGCGCGCGCCTGCGAGGCCTCGTTCTCGACCTTGCGGATGCGCTGGCGCGACATCGTCGAGAGGTCCTCGAGCTCCTTGATCTTGATCTTCAGCTCGAGCAGCTTGCGCGCGGTCTCGTCCTTGCGCGCGACGACCGCGTCGATCTGCGCCCGGCGCTGCGCCCGTTCCTGCGGCAGCCTCCGGAGCTCGTCCTTGAGGCGGTAGATCTCGGTGTCGAGTTCCTGAAGGGCGAGCAGCGCGTGAATCGTGTCCTGCATGCGGGGGTGCCCGTCAATCCCGGGCGGCAAGGAGTGTAACGATCCCCGCCCCGCCCACAAGCCAGCCCCCGCCGCCGGCCCCGAATCCGCCTCCCTGCGAGCGCCGCAGTCGCCCCTTCCTGCCCAACTCGCGCTGCGTGGCCTCGGCTCGACCTGCTGGCCCCCTCGGACTCGGCCTCGGATTCGGCCTCCGCTGCCATTTGCAGCTCCCGGCACTCACTTCAGCCTCTGGTGCGATCGAACGCGAGCGGCGCCCGCTCTCCGTGAGTGGAAAGCGAGCGCCGCGTGGGCACGGAACGAGAGTCGGTCAGGGCAGGGTCGAGATCGGCTCGTTCTCGTCGGGGATCGTGACGCCGTCGAGGAAGCTCGCCAGCTGGCGCGCGCGAACCGGGTGGCGCAGCTTGCGCACCGCCTTGGCCTCGATCTGGCGGACACGCTCGCGCGTGACGCGGAAGATGCGGCCGACTTCCTCGAGCGTGTAGGTGTAGCCGTCGCCGATGCCGTAGCGCAGCTTGACGATCTCGCGCTCGCGGAAGGTCAAGGTCTGCAGCACCTCGTCGATGCGCTCCTTGAGCATCTCGTGACCGGCGGCCATCACCGGGCTCTCGGCCGTCTCGTCCTCGATGAAGTCGCCGAAGTAGCTGTCGTCGGACTCGCCGATGGGACGGTCGAGCGAGATCGGGTGCTTCGAGATCTTGATCACCCGCTTCGCCTCGTCGACCGAGATGCCCGTCGCTTCGGCCACTTCCTCGACCGACGGCTCGCGACCCTTCTGCTGCACGAGCTTCTTGGTCACGTTGCGCAGCTTCGACATCGTCTCGATCATGTGGACCGGGATGCGGATGGTGCGCGCCTGGTCGGCGATCGAGCGCGTGATCGCCTGACGGATCCACCACGTCGCGTAGGTCGAGAACTTGTAGCCGCGACGGTACTCGTACTTCTCGACCGCCTTCATCAGGCCGGTGTTGCCTTCCTGGATCAGGTCGAGGAACGAGAGGCCGCGGTTGCGGTACTTCTTCGCGATCGACACGACGAGGCGCAGGTTGCCGCTGGAGAGCTGGCGCTTGGCTTCCTCGTACTCGGCGAAGTGCAGGCGCGCCTGCTCGACGCGGCGCTTGAGCCGGTCGGCGGGCTCGAGGGCCTGGGCTTCCATCTCGACCAGGCGCTGCTGCAGCTCCTTGACCTGATCGGCCTTCTTGGCGGCCTTCGCCGCGGCGAGCTTGCGCTCGACGGCGCGCATCTCGCGGTGGTGCGCGTCCATCGCCTCCATGTAGGGCTTGAACTTCTTGACCTGCAGGTGGCATTCCTCGATCAGGATCACCAGCTTGCGGCGCAGCTCCTGCACCTTGCGCAGCGCGTCCGAGCGCTCCTTGCGCGACAGCTTGGGATCGAAGAGCGGCGGGTACTCGGCCTTGAGGCGCGCGAGCAGGTCCTTGATGGTGACGATGTTCACCGGCAGGCGCCGCGCGAGGAAGTTCTTGCCCAGCGTCTCGACGATCTTGGGATCGTCGTCCGGCTTGGGGTTGGGGTTGACCTTGAGCGTGCGGTCGAAGGCGAGCTCGCCGCGCTGCACCTGCTCGAGCGTGCGCAGGCCGGAGTCCATGCACAGGCCGGAGCCCACGCACTTCTTGCGGAAGCGCTTGCGCGTGATCTCGATCGTCTTGGCGAGGAAGATCTCCTGGTCGCGCGTGAGCAGCGGGATCTCGCCCATCTGCGTCAGGTACATGCGCACCGGGTCGTCGATCTTCTCGGCGATCACGCCGCGCACGAAGGCGGGCTCGGGCACGCTCTCGTCGTCGCCCGAGTCGACGGCGTCCTCCTCCTTGAGTCCCGGCTCGTCGTCCTCGCCGCCGAGCGCTTCCGCGGCCGACGGGGTTTCCGCGTCATCGAGGATCTCGATGCCGTGGTCCTCGAGCTGGACGAACAGGGCGTCCATCTTCTCCGGGGGCACGAACTGGTCCTCGAGGAGACGGTTCATCTCCCCGTAGGTCAGGTACCCCTTCTTGCGGCCTTCCTCGATCAGGAGCTTGGCGGTTTCTTCCGGCTTTTCAGACATGCGTGCCTCGGTTGAAGCTCTGGCGCAGCAGGTCCTCCTGCTGTCGCAATTGTTCGGGGCTGATCTCGACTCCGGCGCGAACCTCGCGCAGGAGCGCGTCGCGATGCATGCGCAGCGCGACCTGCTGGACGGTGTGCGCTTCCTGCTGGTAGAGCGAGTGGGCGCTCTCGGCGAAGGAAGCGTGGGCGACGAGGGACGAGACGTGCTCGCGCGCGGGGTCATCACCCAGCGCATCGAACACGTCGGCGAGCGCGAAGGTTCCGAGCGTGCGCTCGTGCAGCTCGCCGAGCACCTCGAGAATGCGGCGCAGCGCCGGCTCCTGCGACCACGCGGCGTAGTCGCGCGCGCGGGCGGCGA
>JABWBL010000482.1 GCA_013360535.1 Planctomycetaceae bacterium | reverse complement strand
CGGGCAGGGCGGCGTCGATGCGCTCGGGCAAGCCGGCGTCGCTGGGCGGAGCCCCGCTTCGCACGAGGAGCAGCCGGAAGCTCGTGCCGGCACCGGGCTGGCTCGTCACCGCGATGATCCCGCCGTGGCGGCGCATCACGCCGAACACGACCGCGAGGCCGAGGCCGCGACCGGGGAAGCGCGTGCTGAAGAACGGGTCGAAGATGCGCTCGACGAGCTCGGGGCTCATGCCCTCGCCGTCGTCGGACACTTCCAGCACGACGTAGTCGCCCGGACGCAGCTCGCCGCGCACTTGCACGCCCGGCAGGCCGAGCAGCGCCTCGGCGCGTTGCGTGGCTTCGGTCTGGAAGGCCGCACCGGGCAGGCTCAGGCGGCTCACGGAAAGCCGGACGCGCCGCGCCTTGGCGTCGCGCGCGTTGATGACGAGGTTGAGCACGGCCTGTTCGAGCTGCGAGCGAGCGCCGTCGACCACGAGCGGCTCGTTCGCGAGCTCGCTCGTGACCGTCACCACGTTGCCGACCGCGGAACGCAGCACGGGCTCGATTTCCCGCAAGAGACGGGCGAAATCGACCGGTGCGAGCTCGACCCGCTCGCCTCCGGCGTAGGTCTGCAGCTGCGCGCACAGGCGCGCCGCGCGCTCGCCGGCGCCCGAGATGGCGCCGAGCAGCTGCAGGCGGCGCGGGTCGTGCTCGTCGAGCTGCAACAGCTCCGCGTTGCCCATGACGCCGACCATCAGGTTGTTGAAGTCGTGCGCGATGCCGCTCGCGAACAGGCCGAGGCTCTCGGTGCGCTCGATCTGGCGCATGCGTTCCTCGAGCGCCTCCCGCGCGCGCACGGCGTTTTCCGCGCGCTCGATCTCGACCTGCAGCCGCCGGTTGGCGACGAGGAGCCGACGGCGGCTGCGCAGCGCGAGCAGCGCCCCGAGCGCGAGCACTCCCAGCGCTCCGTAGCCGATGCCGCGCAGCAGGCTCGCGCGCTGTTCCGCGCGATCCTGGTTCGCCTCGAGCTCCGCGCGCTCCGCTTCGATGCGCTCGCGCTGGGCGCTGAGCACCTGCTCCTGCAGCGCTCCGTAACTGCCGAACAGCTGCGCCTGCAGGCCGCGCCATGCCTCCATGTCGTCGGTGAGGTCGAGCACGAGCTCGGCGTCGCGGCGCGCCACGGCGAGCTCGAAACGCATCTCGAGCATCGACCCGTCGACGATCGGCATTCCCAGCCCTTCGATGCGCCCGCGCGCCTCGTCGAGCAGCTCGGCCGTGGCATCGAGCCGTCCCTGCTCGAGCGTGATCTGCGTCGTGATCTGGTAGTAGGCCGCGACCACGACGAGGAAGCCGCCCCGCTCGGCGAGCGCGAGCGCTTCGCGCATGGATTCGAGCGCGAGGTCGGGCTCGTGGTGCTCGTCCTCGACCCGCGCGCGCTCGACGGCGACGCTGACCTCCGTGCGCAGGTCGCCGAGTTCCCGCGTGAGCGCACGCACCGCGCTGAGGCGCTCGAGCTTCTGCTCGTGGTCGAGTTCCTCGCGCTGGTGCAGGTAATCGTGCAGCGCCACCCACGCCCGCCGGGGCGCTAGCTCGGCGCTTCCGGCCAGAACCTCCAGTTCCTCGGTCACTTCGGTGTCGAGCGCACCCCCGATGTCATCGGTGATGTGGTGCATGCAGGACACGGCGAGCATGCGCGGGACGGTCGGACCGCCCTTGGGCACGGCCTCGAGCGCCGCGACGGCCGACTTCAACTCCTCGTAGGGATCATCGGCGATGCAGGCCGCCGAAGAACGCGCGGTGAAGTAGTACCCGCGCAGCGCGGGCGATGCAGCGGGAGACGGCGGTTGCGAGCTCCACTCGAGCCAGTCCTCGTGCTCGCGCGCCGGACCCGGACCACGCAGGGTCGAGTCGGCGAGCAGCGCGAGCATCGCCGCGACCGCCCGTCGATCCGGGTCGGTGTCGCGCACGGAGTCGACGAGCTCGATCGCCGTCCGCAACGCCACGCGCACGTCGAACTCGAGCTCGGCATGCACCTGTTCGAGCCCGAGCTCGAACCAGCGCGGGTCCTCGCGTGGCAACCGGGCCCGCTCTTCGGTGAGCGCGAGCGCCGCGCTCGACTGGCCCGAGGCGACCGACGTCGGCCCGAATGCGGCCAGCGCCAGTGCGGCCACGAAGGTGGCGGCCAGCGCAGGGGGGGCGAAGCGGCGCATGGGCGCATCCTACGGGTTGGGTCGGCCCTTCCAAGGCAGGCCGGCGCGGATCCCTGCGACCTTGTGCGCAGGAAGGATTCCCCGGGTGCGCAGGAGCGGGGAAATCGCGGGAAATTCCCGCGCATGACAGACCCATGACAGAGGTGCCCGCGGGACGTCCTACCTTGCGCTCGTCATGGAACGCATCGGGATCGTGGGCCTCTCGCTCCAGGAAACCGACGTCGCTGGGCTCGAGCGGCTGCACCGCCCGTCGCCCGAGCGGCTCGAGCTCTTCGCGCGGGAGCTGGCGGACGAGCTCGGGGCCAGCGAGCTGGTGTACCTCGCCACCTGCAACCGGATCGAGGTGATCTTCGCGCGCGAGCTCGGGCACCTGCCGCAGCCGGGCGACCGCGAGGTCGTCGCGCGCGTGTTCGAGCTCGGCGAGGGCGAGCCGGTGCGCGAGCGGCTGCACCTGCACTCCGGCCGCGAGGCGGTGCGCCACCTGTTCCGGGTCGCGTGCTCGCTCGATTCGGTCGTGCTCGGCGAAGACCAGATCCTTGCGCAGGTGCGCGACGCGTGGGCGCGCAGCGAGCGCGCGGGACTGGTCGGGCGGCTGCTCGGCGGCCTGTTCGAGCAGACCTTCCAGATCGGCAAGCAGGTGCGCACGGAGACGGAGCTCTCGCGCATCCCGGTGTCGGTGGTGAGCATCGGCCTCGAGGAAATCGCGCGGCACTTCCGGGAGACGCTGCCGCGGGTCGCGCTCGTCGGAGCGGGCGCGATGGCCGAGCTCGTCACCAAGAACTCGGCGGAGCACGGGGTCAAGATCGCGGCGATCGCCAACCGCACGCGCGAGCGCGCCGAGCGGCTCGCGGCGACCTGCGGGGCGCAGGCGCTCACCCTCGACGAGCTGCTCGCCGGGCGCGGCGGATTCGATGCGCTGATCACCGCCACCTCGATGCCCGGATACGTGTTCGGGCGCGAGAAACTGCTCGAATTCGCCGCCCGCACGCCGCTCGGCCGCCCGCTGGTCGCGATCGACCTCGCGGTGCCGCGCGACGTCGAGCCGGTCGAGCACGCTTCGGTCGAGGTGATCGACATGGAACGCCTGCGCGCCGCCGCCGAGGGCAAC
>JABWBL010000481.1 GCA_013360535.1 Planctomycetaceae bacterium | reverse complement strand
ACCCACCGTCACGAAGTGCGTCGTCGAGGCGATCCTCGCCGACGACAGCAGCGCGATCAGTACGACCGGCAGTGATCCCGACATCGCGGGCAACAAGATCGCCGGCGCGTTCAACGGACTGTTCGTCGTCTACGGCGCGAACGGGCTGGTGCGGGACAACGTGGTCGAGGACTGCGCGGGCTCGGGGATCCGGTTCGGCGCGGTGGCGCACGACCTCGACGTCCGCGACAACGTCGTGCGGCGCTGCGGGACGAACGGCGCGGCGGCCGTCTGGATCGACGGCGACGCAGAACGACTGACCGGCAACGTGGTCCAAGACTGCGCCGCGAGCGGATTCGTGGTCTACAGCCCGAACTGCGTGCTGCGGAAGAACCGAGCCGAACGGTGCGGCAAGGACGGGTTCAACGTCGAGCTCGCGATCGCCGGGACGACGCTCGAATCGAACGTCGCGATCGGCAACCACGGCGAGGGCATCGAGAACAGCGGCGACGCGACCGTGCTGCTGAAGAACACGGCGAAGAAGAACCGCGCCGACTTCGCGAACGACGGCACGCTCGGCACGGTCGCCGGCAACTCGTTCACGACCGACGGAGCGCCGGCGCCGGTCCTCGACTGATCACACGCTCGCGCATCGGTGTGCGGATGCGTTCGCGGGCCGCCCGTGGAGCGACGTCCGCTCAACCGCCCTTGCGACGCCCGGGCTTCACCGCGAGGTACGGATTCGGCCACGGCGCATCGGCGAAGCCGTAGCGCTCGGCTTCGTGCAGCGTCAGGTACGGATCCGCCAGATGTGCCCGCGCGAGGACGACGAGGTCGGCGCGGCCGGCCGCCAGGATCGTGTTCGCGTGATCGACCGACTGGACGTTGCCGACGGTCATCGTCGGCACGCCGGCCTCGTGGCGGACCTGGTCGGAGAAATGCACCTGGAACATCCGGCCGTAGATCGGCCGGGCGTCGGGGGTCGTGCCGCCCGCGGACACGTCGACGATGTCGCAACCGTGGTCCTTCAGCGCGCGGGCGACGACGACCGCGTCGTCGGCCGTCATGCCGTTCGGCTCGAGCCAATCGCTCGCGGAGATACGGACCGCGATGGGTTTCGACGCCGGCCACGCCGCGCGCACGGCGTCGAGGACCTCGAGCGGGAAGCGCATGCGCTTCTCCAGCGACCCGCCGTACGCGTCGGTGCGCTGGTTCGACACCGGCGACAGGAACGACGACAGCAAGTAGCCGTGCGCCATGTGCAGCTCGATCGCGTCGAAACCGGCGTCGTGAGCCCGCCCGGCCGCACGCGCGAAGTCCGCCTTCACGCGGGCGAAGTCGGCTGCTTCCATCGCGCGCGGAGTCGGGTGCCGGCTGCTCCACGGGATCGCCGACGGACCGATCAACGGCCACGCGCCTTCGGTCAGCGGCACGTCGTACCCGGCCTCCCACGGGATCCGCGACGAGCCCTTCCGCCCGGCGTGCGCGAGCTGCACCGCGATCTTCGACGCGGTCGATCGATGGACGAAGTCGACGATGCGCTTCCACGCGACGACGTGCGCGTCGGCGTACATCCCGGCGCATCCCGGCGTGATGCGGCCGTCCGCGCTGACGTCGGTCATCTCGGCGATCAGCAACCCGGCGCCGCCGACCGCGCGGCTGCCGAGGTGCACGAGGTGCCAATCGTTCACGACGCCGTCCGTCGCCGAGTACATGCACATCGGCGACACGACGACGCGATTGCCGAGGACCAGATCGCGCAAGCGCAGCGGCGTGAACATCGGCGGCGTGGGTCTCGACGGAGCCGCGACGCCCGCGCTTGCGAAGGCCTGGTCCGCGAACCAGCGATCGATGCGCGCGACGAGCTGGGGGTCGCGAACGCGGAGGTTCTCGTGGTTGACCCGCAGGCTTCGCGTCAGGAGGCTCGTCGCGAGCTGCAGCGGGGGCAGGTCCATGTAGCGCTCGGTCTGCTCGAACCACTCGAGGCTGACGCGCGCCGCGCGCTGGGTGCTCTCCACGACGGGCCGGCGCGCCGCCTCGTAGGCCACGAGCGCGGCGGGCACGTCGCCGGGATGCGCCTCGACGGCCTCGGCGAGCGCGATGACGTCCTCCATCGCGAGCTTGGTCCCGCTGCCGATCGAGAAGTGCGCGGTATGCGCGGCGTCGCCCACGAGCACGACGTTGCCGGCGTGCCAGCACGCGTTGCGCACGATGGGGAAGCTCCGCCAGATGGAGCGGTTCGCGACGAGGCGGTGTCCGGCGAGCTCCTCCGCGAAGAGACGCTCGCAGTACGCGATGGTCTCTTCTTCGGTCGCGGAGTCGAGACCGGCGCGACGCCACGCGTCCTCGGTGCACTCGACGATGAAGGTGGAACGCTCGCGATCGTAGCGGTACGCGTGGACGCGGAAGAGCCCGTGCTCGGACTGCTTGAAGTAGAACGTGAACGCGCGAAACGGGAACGACGTGCCGAGCCAGCAGAAGCGGTTGGGCCGCCAGTCGATGCTCGGCTGGAACCGATCGGCGAGCTGCGCGCGTATCGCGCTGTTGACGCCGTCGGCTGCGAGCACGAGGTCGGCGCTCGCGCTCACGGCGTGGACGTCCACGACCTCGGTCTCGAAGCGCATCTCGACGCCGAGCTCGGCCGCGCGCCGCTGCAGGATGTCGAGCAGCGCCTGGCGTCCGAGCCCGCTGAAGCCGTGGCCCGTGGAGGTGATCACGCCTTCGCGCAAGTGGATGTCGATGTCGTCCCAGTGCGCGAAGCTCCCGAGGATCGCGTCGTAGGAGGGTCGATCCGCGTTGGCGAGACCTTCGAGCGTCGCGTCGGAGAACACGACGCCGAAGCCGAACGTGTCGTCGGGCTTGTTGCGCTCGAGGACCACGACCTCGCGGGCCGGGTCCGCCTTCTTCATCAGGATCGCGAAGTAGAGCCCTGCCGGCCCGCCACCGATGACGACGATTCGCACGGCCGCGCCTTACCCAACGCGGCCCATTCCTGGAAGAGCCGGGCGTGAGCTTCCGATGGATCGGCGCGAGCGATGCGTCCTCGCGCCGGCCCACCGGCGTGCCTCGCGCCGCCGATCCGAGGCGGCGCCGCGTAGCGGAGCGAGTCTTCGAGCGGAGCGCAGCGCGTCAGAAGTTGCCAACTCCCCACAGAGCCCAGAGAGCACCAGCGGAGTTGGCAACTTCTGCAGGGGGTGGGGCCCCGAGCGACTTGCTCGCGAGGGGGGCGGGACTCCCCACCGTTTGTCCAGCGACATTTGGTGATGGACGTCACGCGGCTTGCGCCGCGTGGCTTTGTTCCTGGTTGGTCTCTGAGACGTGCTTGTAGTGCGTGCCATCTCGCAGGCACGCGCAGGTGATTCGCAGGAGGCGGTCGCCGATTATGCGCAGCGCCTGCGGACGTTCGATGCCGCGGGCATGCAGCGCTGCGAGCTCGCGTTGCCATCGCTCGTAGTGCTGCGCCGCCGACGCCGCCCAGTGCCACAGGGCGTCACGCAGGCGTGCGTTGCACGCACGTCGCATCATCACGAGTGGGCGAGGTCCCTTTCGTTTGCCCTGTTTGCCGGTCTGCTGGGTGATCGGGGCCACGCCAGAGAGAGCACGTAGCTGGTGGTAGTCTCGCGCTCGGAGGGCTGGCCAAGCCTCTGCGAGCAGCGCGGCGATCACGACCTTTCCGGCGCCTGGCAGCTCCCTCAGGATCGCGACGTCGCGCTGCTCGTCACTCTGCCCCACGGAGGATTCCTCGGTAGCGGCGAAGGCGTTGAGCGCTGCGTCGAGCTTGCGTTCGGTGGCATGGATCTGGTCGCGCAGCACGCGCAGCTGCGGCACCAGAGTCTCGATGTGCATCACCGCGGCCTCGGTGACACCGGGCGCGACGTGCAGCTTTCGCGTGCGCAGCGTTGTGATCACTTCCTTGGCGTCGATGCGTCGGATGCGGTGACGAGCCAACAACGCGCGGACCCACGCCGGTCGGAGCTCGAGCGCCGCGTCCGGCGTCGGTGCCCGCTCCCAAAGCTCCAAGCGCCAGCGTTCCGACACATCGGACCCCAGCTCCAGCATCTGGGGGTAGTAGCGGTGTAGCTGCTCCCTGAGCCGATTCGTCAGACGCACGTGATCGTGGACGAGCTCGTCGTGCATCCGAGCCAGCTCCCGGATCTGCACCATCGCTTCGGCATCGGCCGGCACCTCGCGCAACAAAGACAGATCCTTGCGGCCCGCCTCCGCCAGCACGAACGCATCGAGCCGATCGTCCTTCGCTCCGGCCACCGAGTGCCGATCGCGCAGGCGGTCGGTCTGCTTCGGGTTGCACTCGAACACGCGGTAGCCGCGCTCGAGCAGCGTCGCGACGAGCGCACCGCGCACCAGCTCCACTACCACGGCGACCTGCACCGCGATCGCGCTCGACGTCACCTCCGCGATCCAGCTGCACAGCGTCGCGAGCCCTTCTCCCGTGTGTTTGAACGACCGCCCTCCGACCTTCTTTCCCTCCCGGTCGACCACGCACACCTCGTGCTCTTGCGTCGCCCAGTCGATGCCCACGAACCACTGAAGCTCCGGCTTCTGCTCCGCATCACTCATCGCCACCTCCGCTCGCGAGCTGGCCGCAACCGTGATCTGCCCTGTACTGGCGCTCGAAGCGCGACTCCCCACGGGGTCTTGGGTCGCGGGCTCCCGACGGAGGCACATGTCCCGCCCAGGTCCTCGAGGACTGGGTCTGCCGGGTGCTCACCGCCGGTCGCTCGCACGGCTGGTTCCCCAACCGCTTACCGCAAGCGT
>JABWBL010000016.1 GCA_013360535.1 Planctomycetaceae bacterium | reverse complement strand
CGAGCTGCGGCCGATGGCGGCGGCGGTGCTCGCCAAGCTGCGCGCCGCGCAGGTCGAGCCGGTCCCCGCTCCGCACCTGTTGCCGCCGCACGACATGAAGGCAGTGCTCGAACCGCTGTTCGTGCAAGGCCCGGTCGAGCTCTTCGGCTCCGCCACGCGCGCGAAGAGCGGAGTCACGTACCTCCACCAGATCGAGAATGCGCTGCGCGTGATCGCGCAGAAGCAGCTCTTCGAGGAGCCGTGGCTCTCCGCCGTGCTCGCGCTCACCCGTCACGAGCGCGCGGAGGTGCGGGCACACGCGTGGCTCACGCTCGGCGAGGCCGCCCGCGGCCGCATCCCCGCCTCGACGCTGAGTTGCACGCAGATGCTGCAGACGATCGAGTCGGAGAGCGCCGGAGAGTCGGTGCGGATCGCGGCGACGCTCGCGCTCGGCCAGCGGGCGAGCTGGGATCCGGTGGCCTGGGTGGAGCTCCACCACCTCGCGATGAGGCCCGCGCATCCGGTCTGGTCGACTGCGGTGCATGCCTTGCGCAACTGTGGTGACGGACTCACGGCCGAGCTGCTCGCGGAAGTGCTGGCCAAGCTCGAGCAGCCGACGCAGCGCTACCTCGCGACGGCGGTGATCGAGTCACTCCGCGCCCGCCCTCTCGACGCGACCGAACTCGTCCTCGAACGCACGGCCACGGCGGAACTCCTGGGCTCGTCGCTCGCCCCGCGACGTTCACCTTGGACCCAGCGCGCCCTTCCGGCGACGTCCGCTCCGTTCGACAAGGGCCAGCTCAGCATGATCTCGGTCAACTACGGTGCAGCGCTCGACGTCCTCGAGAGCCTCCGCACGCGCGTGCTGGGCGCCGATCTGGATGGCGCCGTTCGCGGCTGGGCGAAACGACTGCTGGACGAGCGCTGAGAAGCGCTCAGGACACGCGGCGCTGGGACTCGGTCTCGGACTCGACGATGCCGAGCGCGGGCCGCTCGACCTCGTCGCCGTCGTCGACGAGCGACTGCGTGGAGTGCGTGCGGAACCAGCCGGGAATCTCGCGTGCGGCCATGGGGCGCGCGTACAGGTAGCCTTGCCCGAGATCGCAGCCCATCCGCTTGAGGTAGCTCGCCTGCGCGGGGCTCTCGATGCCTTCGGCGATCACCTCGAGGTCGAGCGCGCGGCCGACGGCGATCACGGCGCGGGCGATCGACTGGTCGCGCGCGTCGTCGAGCACGTTGACCACGAACGAGCGGTCGAGCTTGAGGCGGCTCAGCGGGAAGCTCTTCAGGTACGAGAGGTTCGAGTAGCCGGTGCCGAAGTCGTCGAGGGCGAGCTCGACGCCGAGGTCCGCGAGCGCCGCGAGGCGCCGCGCGACGCCGGCCGCTTCCGCGATCAGCATGCTCTCGGTGACCTCGAGCTCGAGCGCCTCGGCCGGCAGCCCGTTGTCCTCGAGCGCCTTGCGCACGAACCCGATCAGCGCGTCGTCGACGAGCTGCGGCGCCGAGAGGTTCACGGCGACGCGCACCGGCTGCAGGCCCGCGGCGCGCCACGCGCTCGCCTGCCGACAGGCCTCGTTGAGCACCCAGTTGCCGATCGGGCCGATCAGGCCGCTGCGCTCGGCGATCGGGATGAACTTGGACGGCGGGACCGTGTCGCCCGGACCGCGGTTCCAGCGCAGGAGCGCCTCGAGGCCGACGATCTGGCCGGAAGCGAGGTCGATCTGCGGCTGGTAGTGCAGCTCGAACTCGCGCCGCTCGAGCGCCTGCCGCAGGCCGCTCTCGAGGTCGAGGCGCTCGAAGGCATCGGCGTTGATCGTCGGCTGGAAGGACTCGCAGGCGTCGCGCCCGGCGGCCTTCGCGCGCGAGAGCGCCGCGCTGGCGAAGCGCATCAGCGAGTCGAAGTCGGTCGCGTCACGCGGGCAGCAGGCGACGCCCACCGAGGCCGTGACGGTCAGCTTGCGGCCCTCGAGCTCGAACGGCTGGCGCAGGGCGCTCTGCATCTGGTCGGCGATGCTGAGCGAGCAGGCGTTGCTGTCGCAGGGCACCCACAGCGCGAACTCGTCGCCGTCGATGCGCGCGATGACCGCGCCCGCGGGCGCCGCACGCTGCATGCGCATCGCCAGCTGCACGAGCACGACGTCCCCCAGCCCGTGGCCGAGCGAGTCGTTGATCGTGCTGAACTCGTCGAGGCCGATGTGGAACAGCGCGAAGCCCTGCTCGGGGCTCTTGCGCTCGGCGAGCCCGGCCTCGGCACGCAGGCGCAGCAGCGAGCGGTTGGCGAGGCCCGTGAGCGAGTCGAAGCGGGCGAGCCGCTCGATGCGCGCCTCGGCGCGCTTGCGCTCGGTCAGGTCGGAGGCGATCGCGATGTAGTGCGTCGGCAGCCCGGCGCGGTCGCGCACGGCGGTGATCGACATCCACTGCGGGTACACGTCGCCGAACTTGCCGCGGTTCCAGATCTCGCCTTGCCAGTGGCCGCGCTCCTGGATCTCGCGCCACATCTGCCGGTAGAACTCCGGCGACTGGCGGCCCGACTGCAGGAAGCGCGGGTTGCGGCCGCGCACGTCGGCGTCGGTGTAGCCGGTGATCGCGCTGAAGGCCGGGTTGACGGCGAGCACGTTGGCATCGCGGTCGGCGAGCAGGATCGCCTCGCGGCTCTCACGGAACACGGCGGCGGCGAGCTCGAGCTGCTGCTCGGACTGCTTGCGCGCGGTGATGTCGGTCGCGAGGCCGCCGATGCGGGACGGCGCACCGTGCGCGTCGAGGATCACGGCCGTGCGCGCGAGCAGCCAGCGCACCTCGCCGTCGGGACGCACGATGCGGTACTCGTAGTCGGCCCGCCCCTGCTCGTGCATGCGCAGGTCTTCCAGCTTCACGCGCTCGAGGTCGTCGGGGTGGACGCACTTGAGCCACAGCGCCGGGTCCTCGTAGAAGTCGTGGAGCGGGCGCCCGTAGACGGTCTCGACGGCGACGTTGGCGTACAGCAGCCGATCGCCCGTGAGCGTCGCGGACCAGGCGATGTCGGTGACGGAGTGCAGCAGGTGGCGGAAGCGCTCCTCGCTGTCCACCAGCGCCGCCTCCATCGTCGTGCGCGCGGCCTGCAGGCGCAGGCGATCGAGCGTGAACGAGAAGTCGATCGCGAGCTCCTCGAGCAGGCCCACGAATTCCTCGTCGAACCACGAGGAATCCTCGGCGTAGACCGCAAGCGCGCCGATCGGCTGCCCGGCCTCGCGCACGGGCACCACGACGACCGACTTGCGGCCGTCGACGGCCAGCGCCGGCGCCACCTGATCGAGATCGCGACAGACGGTCGAACGTCCCCGGCGGGCGTCGAGCACGCAGGTCCGGGTCGGCGAGGCGGCGAGCTCCACGGGCGGCACGCTGCCGGCCTCGGCGACACGCCACGCGGGCTCCGATTCCGCGTCCCACAGAAGCACCTCGGCGCCCAAAAGGCCACCGGACTCGACCACGGTGCGGCACAGCTCGACGAAGGTGCGTTCGCGCTCGTCGAGCCGCACCATCGACTGCGCACAGCGCAGCGCGGTGGCGTAGAGCGCGGTCAGGCGGGCCTCGCGGCGTTGCGCGCGGCGGCGGTCGGTCACGTCGTGCATCAGCACGAAGCGCGCGGAACGACCGTTGAACTGGATCGCGTGGCTGCGGATCTCGACCTCGATCTCGCGGCCGTCGCGCAGGCGGTGGCGCCAGATGCCGGCCTCATCGAGCGTGGCGCGATCCTGCGAGAGGAACTGCTGCAGCTTGGGAACATCCTCACCCGGCCGCAGGTCGGCGATCGTGAGCTTGATGAACTCCGGTCGTGTCCAGCCGTACTTCGCGACTGCCGCGTCGTTGACGTCGAGCACGCCCAGCGTCTCGAGGTCGAAGACGAGCATCGGCTCGGGGCTGCACGCGAACAGGTCGTGGTACTGGCGCTCGCGCTCCGCGAGCTGGCGGTCGCGCTCGGCAATCGCTCGCGTCGCCTTGCGCAGGATCAGGAACAGCGCCACGGACGTGGCCGTGACGTAGAACAGACCCTTCCAGCTCTGCATCCAGTGCAGCGCGTTCGGATCGTCGGTCAGCCCACGAACGATGTCGTCGGACCAAAGGATCCAGGCGTACCCCATCAACGCGTAGGCGATGGGGATCGCAAGGACGGAACGCCGGAGGAGTCGCAGGGGTTGCAAGCGGGCGTCGGACCCGAAGGGAGAGGGTGGCCGACAGGTCCCGAGCATCGGCGCAACGGGCACCCTTGCCTATGCCCCAAGAGCCGCATTTTTCAGATTTGCGACAACACAGGCCAGGCCGGTCCAAGCCATGGACGGAGGCGGGACGCCCCGGCGCATTCCTCGCTCTGCGGAAAGATGACGATTCCCGTCCTTCCGGAGCTTGGCCGCGCGACTCGACGCGCACGCTCCACGGACCCCGCCCCACGCCGACGCGCTCGTTGAGCGCTTCCGCGCAAACCGGTGTGCGCTCTCCGCACACCGCACCCCGAAATCGAGGATTTCGAGCGAGTTTCCGCCAAAAGTCGGCCAGCTCGACGTGACCGTGGCTGCGCTTGCGCCCTAGCGCGCCCGCGCGCCGACGGCCGGCGGCGCTCCGGGCGAACGACTCCCCCCGCCCCTCCCGAATTCCGGCCGCTCGCAAGGAGCGTGACATGCAGCAGTGGACTCTCCGCATCGGTGCCCTCCTCGGGCTGGCGACCCTCGCCAGCGCCCAGACGGTGCTCACCACCCAATACGGCTTCGGAATGGACGACGGCGCCATCACCCCGAATGGAACCCTGGCCGTCGTGCGCGAGAACTCGGCCCAGACGCGGGCGCGCATCCATTCGACCGCCACGGGGCAGCTGCTCGCGTCGGCGCAAGGTGTCACGGGCACGTTCTCCGGCGCGGCGCAGGACTCCGTCGAGGTGACCGACACGCGCGCGGTGGTGCTCGGAAGCTCGATCCTCGTCCTCGACCTCACCAACCTCGCTGCGCCGCTGCTCGCCGAGCACGCGGCGGGTCTCGAGATGCGCGATGTCGCGATCACTCCCGATGGCTCGACGGCGGTCGTGCGAGGCGGCAACACGTCCCCGGGGTTCCCCGGTGGCCTGCGGGTGATCGACCTCGCGAGCGGGGCGCTCACGTTCAGCCACCCCGGCGAGATCGGCTCGCCCACGCCGCCCAACCACACGTATTCGGTCGACAGCGCCGTCGCGACGAATGACTACGGCGTGTGCCTGTCGCTCGTCGGCAGCGGGCCGAGCGCGAAGACCCGCGTCACGATCGTGCGGTTGCACCCGCAGGGCGGCGGCAATCCTGCCGTGGCCTACGAGACGAGCGGATCCGCCGCGCCCGACATGGACCAGCTCGGCGCTCCGCACGACCTGTGCCTCGTCGCCGGCGGACAGTACGTCGCGGTGCGCTCGGAGGCTTCGGTCGGCCTCTACAGCCTGGGGAGCGCCCCCACGCGCGTCTGGCACCACCGCCTGTGGAGCCAACCCGGCCCGATGGGCCTGACCTCGATGGACTCGATCGAGGCCACCGACCAGTTCATCGCGACCGCCAGCCGCTTCCAGAGCACGACGCTGTTCGGCGCGCAGCTCGACCTGTTCGACCTCGCCGGCAACCAGTGGCACTCGCGCTTCACGGGCGACCCGCACGACCTCGTCTTCACACCCGACGGCTCGCGCGTGCTCGTGCGCACGCACCGCTACCTGTACCTGTTCGGCACGCAGAACCTGCCTCAGGCGCCCGCGGAGCTCACACCTGCGGCGAGCGATGCCGAGTTCTCGACCCACACGTTCTACGGCGCGGGCTACGACTCGCTGCAGGCCACCGACACGCACGCGGTCGCGGTCGTGCGCAACAGCACGACCGCCCTCGTCAACTTCTATCGCCTCGGCGCCACGACACTGCAGCGCTACGCGTCGGGCCTCCTGCCCGAGAAGCCGACCGACGTCGCGCTCAGCCCCAACGGCCGCTGGGTCGGCGTCAGCGGCACGACCCGCGTGCAGCTCTACGACTTCGACACCGGCTCGCTGGTCCTGCAGCACGACCCCTACGTCGAGCCCATCGGCTGGTTCCCGTGGTGCGACGGCATCGAGCTCGACGACGAGCACCTCGTCGCCTGGGGCTACACCGACTCCCAGACGGGCTGGGTGAGCCTCGTCGACCTGTTCTCCTCGGCGAGCTCCTACTGCACGGCGGGTCCCAACTCGACCGGCCGGGCGGTCCACCTGCGCGCCACGGGCTCGGGCTCGATCGCACGCGACGACCTGCGCCTGTGGGCCAGCGACCTGCCCGCGGGCTCGATCGGCTACTACGCCTACTCGGTCGGCCAGCAGTCGCTGCCGCTGGGCAACGGCACGCTGTGCCTCGCGGGCCAGCGCTACTTCATGCCGCTGCAGCTCGAGCAATCCGGCGTCGCCGTGCGCGACGTGCAGTACGGCGGCTCGCCCACGCTCGGCGGCGCGATCACGGCCGGCACGACCTGGAACTTCCAGTACCGCTACCGCGACCCCGCGGCCGGCGCGGCGCAATTCAACCTCTCCGACGCGCTCTCGATCCCGTTCGTGCCCTGACGGCAGGCGTGCGCGACTCCGGGGCCGGCCTCTGCATGGCGAGGTCGGCCTCGGTGCATGTCCGGAGTTTCACGGCGAGCTCGGATCCGCGCGCGGCTCCACCGCGAACACGGCGCGCGCGCTATCGTCCGCGGTTGCGCGCCATGGCCCACACCGAACTGACCGCAGCCCTCGCGTCGATTCCGCACTTCCAGTCGCTGCCCCCCGACCTCGTCAAGTCGCTCGCGGAGGGATCTCGCATCGTGAAGTTGGCTCCCCAGGAGGTGCTGTTCACGCAGGGCGAGCCGGTGCGCGGCTTCTATATGGTCCTCTCCGGGACGGTGCAGCTGCACCGCTCGACTCCCGACGGTCGCGACCAAGTGCTGAATTCCATGGGGCCGGGGCACACTTTCGCGGAGGCGGCCGCGCTGGCGATGCGGCGAGTGCCCGCCAGCGCCCGCGCACTCGACGAGGGCGCCGTGCTCGTGGAGGTGGGAGCGAGTGCGCTTGCGGCGCTGATGCGCTCCGATCCGCGCGTGGCCTCGTCCATGGTCGTCTCGCTCTCGCTTTGGCTCCACACGCTCGTGGAACGAATCGAGGAGCTGCAGATCGACAGCGCTCCGGCGCGCCTCGCCCGCTATGTGCTGCGATTGCCCGGCCGATCCGAAGGCGAACGGTTCGTGCTGGAGCTGCCGCTGCCCAAGAAGGATCTCGCGGCGCACCTCGCGATCGCGCCGGAGACGCTCTCGCGGCTCCTGCGGCGCTGGCAGGACGAGGGCGTCATCGAGTCGAGCGGGCGTGAGCTCGTGGTGCTCGACGCTCGCCTGCTGGAAGCGATCGCGGACCGCGACGAGGCCTTCGTGCGCAAGGCACGTCCAACCGCGGACGGCCGTTGAAGTTCAGAACGTGAACGCCGCTCCGACGTAGGCGAAGTCGATGTCATCGTCCGTCGCGCCCTCGGCGATCGCGGCGCCCGAGAAGAAGTGGCTGTAGCCGGCATAGACGTCGAAGTGCGTCGAGAGCTTGTGGCGCAAGAGCACGTCGAGCTCCTGACCGACGTCTGCGGAGTCGAAGCCCCCCGCGCGCGACACCGTGCCACCGACTCCATATAGCGCGTCGTCGGTGTCCATCAGCCGGAACGCATGGGCCGTCGCCGCCAGCGTGGTCGCCGGACCTAGCGTCCAGCCCACACCGACGTTGGCCGCGGCGATGTTCTGGCGACCGATGACGTCGGCGAAGCCCAGATGCGCGTGGCCGAGCGGGTAGAGTTGGTGGAACGTGCCGACGTCGCCGCCGGAAGCGCTGTCGCCACTCGCGAGATCGAGCCCCGCGAAGAGCCGCGGCGTCCCCGCGCCATCCGGGAACTTCCAGCCGCCCACGGCGGTGAGCATCCAGGCCGAGACATCGGCGCTGCCGACCTCACCGAACTGCCAGGCTGCCTCGACTTCCCAGTCGCCGCGTTCCGCGAACGGCCCCCAGCCGCGCGCGCCGAACGTATGGCGCCGCTCGTCACCGCTCGTGCCATTGATCGTCAAGTTCGGGCGCGTGTCGCCGAGCAGGTAGAGATCGAGGCCAACGCCGCCCTTCTCCGGCGTCCGTGTCGCGTAGACGCCGTAGAGCGAGCGATCGTCATCGCGCTCGTTGGCCTCGGTCTTGTCGACCGGCACGTACCACGTCAGCAGCCCGTGCACCTGCCACGGCCCGCTCTGCCCCAGCACGGAGAGCCCCTCCCAGCGGTTGAGGGTGTTGGCCCACGGCAACGCGCTCACAAGGCGCTGGTTGCCGAACGAGAAGGCCTGACGTCCCAGTCGCAGTCGCAGCTTGCGCTCGGGATCCGGAGTGACGTCGAGGAAGGCCTGCTGCAGGTCGAGCGAGTCCATGTCGAGCGTGCGCCGTCCCCCGGGCAGGTCGCGGTCGGTCGATTGCGCCGTGATGCCCTCGACGAACACGCGCGCGACGCTTCCGAAATGGGCGTCGGCGTGGAGCATCAGGCGCGAGAGCAGGAACTCGTCCTCGTTGCCCGGCGTCACCGCGCCAAAGCCGAAGCCATCCCAGGCTTCGAAGCGCGCTTCCGCTCGACCGCCGAAGGAAAGCCACAGGTTTCCGGAATCGTCGACCGCGATGCGCTTGAACGAGTCCAACGCAGCGCCACCTTCGGGCTGGACGAAGCGCGACCAGTCCTCGTCCTGGCGCAGGAACTTCCAGGCCGGGCGCGGGAGCGGCTCCTGCGCAACGGCGAGCGGCGCGAGGGCCAGAATGGCGAAGAGCAAGACTGCGTTGGAGTGAGATGAATTCATCGAGAGGGTCGGACGAGATCAGAGACGGACGAAGGACGAGTCCTCGCGTTGCGCGACATGGCATTGCTCGCAGCGAACGCGTTCGGGATGCGAGCAGCGCAGCTCCTCGCGGGCGGCGGGACCGTCATGGCAGGCAGTGCAGTTCTCGCGCATCGCGGTGCCGTGCGGCATCACGGGCGGGGCGCCGTCGTAAAGGCGCTCGCCGCGCCGCAGGTCCTGCGCGAGGCCGACGAACGTGCTGGCGACGAATTCGCCTTCGTCGAAGGCGTGCACGTGGCACTGGTTGCAACGCGACAGCGCGGACATGCCGGGCGTGTCCTCGTGAGGCGAGGGCGGAGCGAAGCCGAGTTCGGGCACGTCCATTCCGAGGGCGTTATGGCACTGGGTGCACGCTGCACCGAGCGGAGGATGCGGGATCACGGGCGGGGCGCCGTCAAACAGCCGTCGCGTCGCGCGCACCGCGGCGCTCGACTTGAGCGCCCCTTCGCGGCCCGGCACGGCGAGCTTGCGGGAATCGGCCGGCGCCTCGCCGCAGGCGGCGAGAGCGGCGATAGCGAGGCTCGCGAGCCACTTCACGACCGCTGCTCCACTCGCTCGAGCCGCACCGCGCACTTCTTGTAGTCGGGCTCCTTCGAGATGCTGTCCATCGCGTCGAGCGTCAGTTCGTTGACGAGCCTGGACTCGTCGAAGAACGGCACGAAAACGCTGCCACGCGGCGGCTTGCCGCGTCCGTCGACGCGCGCCTCGAGTTCGAGCGCGCCTCGCCGCGAGCGCAGTCGCACGAGATCGCCGGACTTGACGCCGAGTTCGAGCGCGTCGGCGCGGTTGAGCTCCACGTACGCTCGCGGAACCGCCTGATGCAACTGGCGCACGCGCCGCGTCATCGAACCCGTGTGCCAGTGCTCGAGCACGCGTCCGGTGCACAGCCACAGAGGATACTCGGCGTCGGGCTCCTCGGCGGGCGGGTGGTACGGCCGCAGCCAGATCGCCGCGCGCTCGCCGTAACCCTTGGCCTTGTAGAAGTGCACGTCGCGACCCTTGGCGACGTAGGGATCGTGCCCTCCGGCATAGCGGTAGCGCGTCTCCTTGCCATCGACCACCGGCCACAGGAGCCCGCGGGTCGTCTTGAGCTGCGCGTAGCTCGCAAGATCCTTGCCGATGCCGAGCGTGAACGAGCGGTACTCCTCGAACATCGCCTCGTGCCAGTCGCCCTCCCACGGGAACAGGTGCCCCATCCCCATGCGCCGCGCGACCTCGACGATCTGCCACGCGTCCTCGCGCGCCTCGCCCGGAGGCTCGACGAGCTTGTTCCACTGCTGCGTGCGGCGTTCCGAGTTGCCGAACACGCCCTCGCGCTCGACCCACATCGCGCTGGGAAGGATCAGGTCGGCCTGATCGGTCGTCGGCGTCGGGTACACGTCGCTCACGATGAGGAAACGCCCGTCGCCGGGCTTGCGTTCGAAGCGATGGAGGTTGGGGAGCGAGACCCACGGGTTGGTGGTCTGGATCCACAGGCAGGCGAGTTCGCCGCGCTGGAAGGCGCGGAACATGTCGACTGCGTGGTGGCCCGGCTTGTCGGGGATCGTGCCTGCGGGGAGCTTCCAGAGCTTCTCCGCCTTCGCGCGGTGCTCGGGGTTGGTCACCACCATGTCCGCCGGCAGGCGATTGGCGAGCGTGCCGACCTCGCGCACCGTGCCGCAGGCGGAAGGCTGGCCGGTCAGGCTGAACGGATTGTCGCCAGGCCTGCAGATCTTGCCCGTGACGAGGTGCAGGTCGGTGATCAGATTGTTCATCCACGTGCCGCGCACGTGCTGGTTCACGCCCATGCACCACAGGGACAGCGTCTTGCGCTTGTTGTCGCCGTAGATCGACGCGAGCAGCTCGATCTGTTGCACCGGCACACCGGAGATCTCGCTCACTCGCTGCGGCGTGTAGTCCTCGAGGAACGCCTTGAACTCGTCGAGGCTCGAGTCCCGGGGCGTGTCGTTGAACGTGTAGCGTTCCGCCTGCTCGCCCGAGCATCCGTAGCCGATCTTCGCGAGGTCCTCCTCGCCGCGCTTGAAGACGCAGTTCTTGTCGATGAAGCTCTGCGCAAGCTTCCCCTGCTTGACCAGCAGGTGCAGGATCCCGTTGGCGAGCGCGAGGTCGCTGCCCGGACGGAACTCGACGTAGAGGTCGGCGTAGTCGCTCGACGGCGTGCGTCGCGTGCCGATGTCGATGAGGCGCACCGTCGGGCGGCGGCGCTTGCTCTCGAGGATGCGGCTGAAGAGCACCGGGTGCATCTCCGCCATGTTCGCGCCCCACAACACGACGTCGTCGGCGAGCTCAAGGTCCTCGTAGCAGCCCATCGGCTCGTCCGACTGGAACTGCGCCATGAAGCCGGTCACGGCGCTCGCCATGCACAGGCGTGCGTTGGGGTCGAGGTGGTTCGAGCGCATCCCCCCCTTGACCCACTTGAGCGCGGCGTAGCCGTCGAAGACGGTCCATTGGCCGGAGCCGTACACCGCGACCGAATCCGGTCCACGCTGGTCCAGCGCCTCGCGGTACTTCGAGGCGATCAGATCGAGCGCGTCATCCCACGAGATGCGCTTGAGCGTGCCGTCGGGCTGCCGAAGCTGCGGATGCTGCAGGCGGTCCGCGCCGTAGAGGATCGCGGGCAGGTGATAGCCCTTGACGCACAAGAGCCCCTTGTTGACGGGGCTCTGCTCGTCGCCGCGCACGGCGACGACCTTGCCGTCGCGCGTACCAACCTCGACTCCGCAGCCCGTGCCGCAGAAGCGGCAGGGCGCCTTGTCCCAGCTCTCCACCGGAAGGCCTGGAGCTCCGGCCGCAGCCTCGAGTGTGGCCGCTTCGGTGCGATCCAGCTCGGAGAACGCGACGCAGCCCGCGCCGATGCCCAATGCCTTGAACAGCGTCCGTCGATCGAGCGGTGCCATGGCTACTTCGGCTCCTTGCCGCGTTCGGCGCGCATCTTCGCGAGGTCACGCTCGTACCACTGGTGCTCGGGTCGCGCGAGGATCTCGTTCACGACCGAGAGGACCGCATCGGCCTCGGCGATCTTGCCCTGCTCGCGACCATGCTCGGCAAGCTCGCGCACCTGCGGAATGAGCTCCATGTAGAAGCGTTCCGCCACCTCGAACATGCCGTGCCAGTGCGCGTAGTCGGGCGCCATCATCGACGCGCCGTGGCGCGCGCGACGGCCTTCGTGGTGCCACAGGTAATACCAGGTCCATTCGACCTGCTCGTCGAAGTCGGCCTTGGTGCGCAGGCCGTTGTCGACGAGCGCCTTCATCATGCGCTGACCGGGCTTGGCGAACTTCTCGTTGTAGAGCACGACGAAGTCGTCGTACTGCTTGTAGAAGCCGTTGACGTACTCGGCCGAGTGGCACACCGAGCAGACCTCCTGCATGCGCGTGCGTTTGGCCTCCCACGTGTCGTTAACCAGCGCGCGGCGTTTCTCGGGATCGGTCTCACCGACGATCTTGTGGTCGAGGTCGGTGTCCATCGCGAGACTGACCGGCGGACGGTTGGTCCACGAGATGCGCTCGCCCGGATCGTGCGTGATGCGCCCGCCGTTGCGGACGTTGCCCGACATGTGGCAGCTCGCGCAGGTCGGCGCACCGGTGTAGTCCTTGCCGAGCACCCACTCGTCGGCGTCGAGGTTCATCTCGTGCAGCAGGTCGCGGAAAGCGACGCCGTGCTTGGATTCCTCGTAGATTTCCTTCTGCGGGTGGTCCGGGCCGAGGTGGCACTTGCCGCAGTTCTCCGGCTGGCGCGCGCGCCGAGGGGAGAAGTCGTGGCGGCTGTGGCAGGCCGAGCAGGAGCCGAGCGAGCCGTCGAGGTTGATGCGCCCGATGCCCGTATTCGGCCACGTGCTCGAGGCGAACTTCGGACGCCCGTTCTGGTCCTTGACGATGCGCGCGACTGCATCGAGGTTCGTGGGCTTGCCATCGGGACCGGGCTTGAAGTCGTCGACGGTCAGGATGCCACCGTCGCTCGACTCGAGGCCGACCTTCGCGCCGTGGCACTGCTGGCAGCCCGTGTTGGCGCTCGACATGCCGTTGGCGTGCACGAACGCGCGGCCGGGCGTCGGCGAGTTGAGCGCGATCGGACCACGGTTGCCCTCGACGACCTCCGCGAGGAAGTTGTCGAGAGAAGCGAGGATATTGCCCCCTTTCGCGTGGTGGCTGCGACCGAATTCGGCGGCGACCTCCGTGTGGCAGCGCGCGCAGTCGCTGGGCGTCACGACGGTCGCGATGTGCGGCCCGTAATGGTCGAACCCGTCGACCTCGCCCTTCTGCGCCTCGTGGCACTCGAGGCAGCCGACGCCGCGTTCGGCGTGCTTGCTGCCGGTCCAGTGCGCGACGAGACCCGGAGTCGACTGCAGGTGGCAGTCGACGCAGGCTTTCGAGGCCGCGGGGACGTTGATGTGCGGCTTGACGTGGCCACTCTCCTCGGCGCGGCGCGAGACCTCGCGCCACTGGACGAAGAGCAGCGAGACGAGAAAGGCTGCGCTGAGGAAGGCGATCACGCCGCGCTTGAACTCGAGAGTCATGGACGATTCCTTGCGATTCGGGCTGGACGCTTCCGTGCGAGAAGCGCTGTTTGTCTCGTGAGCTTCGTGGTTTCCGGGGAGCTGGCTGCGGCGGGCTCAGTGCGCCACGGATGCTTCCCAGACGGTCAGGGCGATGATCGCGAGCGCACCGGCGACGCCGATCCACACGCTGGCCTCGCTCTCGGGCCGTGACCTGCGGATGCGCGCGTCGATGAACGGCCACGCGTACATCAGGAACACGATCAGGCCCATCGAGAGCACCGCCAGCGTGCCGCTGAAGAGCTTCAGCCAGCGGAACGCGACGTAGAAGAACCACTCGGGCTTGATCACCTCGGGCGTCGAGAGCGGATCGGCCTTCGGCCCCATCTCCGCCGGCAGCACCGTCGCGAGCACGCTGAGCAGCACCATCAGCACGAGGCCGATCGAGAGCTCGGTCAGCAGGTGGTCCGGGAAGAAGTTGAAGAAGGCGGGCTTCTTGCGGTCTTCGTCGCGGAAGTGGAACTCGGTCACGCCCTGCAGCCGGATCAGCGTCACGTGCAGCGCGATCAGCGCGGCCATCGTCACTGGCAGGACGGCCGCGTGCAGGATGAAGAAGCGCGAGAGCGTGTTCTCGTTGTAGACCTCCCCGCCGAGCAGGAGCTCCTTCAGGTACACGCCGACGACCGGCACGCTGTCGGTGATGTTCGCGCCTACTGTCGCGCCCCAGTACGAGAGCTGCTCGTACACGAGGCTGTAGCCCGTGAAGCCGACGATCAGCGTCAGGAGCAGCAGGCACATGCCAACGAGCCAGTTCAGCTCGCGCGGCTTGCGGTACGCGCCCGTGAAGAAGATGCGCATCTGGTGCAGCACCACCGCTGCGACCATCATCGTGGCCGCCCACTTGTGCAGGCCGCGGAGGAACCACCCGAAGCTCGCCTCCTCGGTGATGTAGCGAACCGACTCGTAGGCCGTCTGCGGCGAGGGTTTGTAATAGAAGGCGAGAAGGATGCCCGTGACGATCTGCACCACGAACAGGTAGGCCGGAGTGCCGCCGAGGCACCACCACCACTTCTTGAGGTGGTTGGGCACCGGCTCGTTGGTGAGCTCGCGCAGCTGCTCCGGCCCGACCGGCACGCGCTCGCGGATCCAGGTGAGCGGCGACAGGCTCACAGGGGAGCTCCCCCGTCCAGGCACGGATCGTGGCCCTCGCGCGGCGCGGACGCGTCCGCGACCTCGAGCGACTCGGTGGGCACCTCGATGTACAGGAGCCCGCCCTCGACACGCAGCGGGTAGCGCGGCAGCGACTGACCGGCGTCGCCGGGAGGGCCGCTGATGCCCTTGCCGGACTTGTCGAAGGCACCGTTGTGGCACGGGCAGAAGAAGCGCTGGTTCTGCGACTCCCAGTGCACCTGGCAGCCCAAGTGCGGACAGGTGCTCGACAGCGCGACGAAGTCCTCGACGGTTCCGGCCGAGCCCTGGCGCGCGAGCGCGACCTTCTCTCCGCCCGGGGTCGTGTAGCGCAGGCTGCCACCGACGGCGACGTCCGCGATGCGCGCCACGAACATCCAGGCCTTGTCGCGGGGCTTCGACGGGTAGAGGTAGCGCGCGGCGTAGAGGCCGGCCGTGCCGTAGCTGGCGCCGAGTCCCGCGATCATGCCCATCGACGAGGCGCGAGCCAGAAAGCTGCGGCGGTCGGGCGGGTTGCCGGAGTCGTGGCCTTCGGGCGGGGGTTGCGGCTGGGGGGGGCGTTCGGGAGTGTGCATGACGAGCCTCGCGGCGCGCCGAGGGGTCCCGATGACCCTCACGCGGCGCACGGACGGAGCTTCGTGGCCCGCGCACGCTCGCTCCTTGACGCAGGTCAAGTGGAGCGCTGTCTACGCCCTTGCCGTAGCGCGCCTACGACGGAGTGCGAACCTGGAAACCCCGGCTCGTCTCGAACGCAAGTCGAGTCGCCCGCCCTTCGCGAACCGTTCGAACTCAGGCGTCGGCGAGCTTCGCCGCGAGCTCTTCGGCCTCGCGCGTCACCCCGTCGACTTCCCCGAACAGCGCGCGGTCGTCGACGCCGAACACTCCGTTGCGGTCGGCGATCTCGAACAGCTCGCGGGCCTCGCGCGCGCTGTCGAGGGCGAGCGAGAGGTCCGACTTGCGCAGGTCGAGCTCGCGCTGGGTGTCCTTCGAGGCCTCGATGCGGCACTTCGCGGAATTCATGAACACTAGGCCGAGGCCGTACTCGTAGTCGCGGCCGCGATCGGCAGGCCGCATGCGGTCGACGCGCTCGAAGGCCCGCTCGCAGTGCTCGAAGGCCGGCTCGAACTCGCCCAGGCGCGCGAGCACGACGCCAAGTTCCGCGCTCGTCGAGGACCACGTGATGTTGAGCGAGGTCCGCTCGGGCTCGCGCACGAGGCGGTCTTCGACGGCCTCCAGCGTGCGCCGCAGCTGGCGGCTCGCGCTCTCCAGATCGCCGGCGGCGAGCGACTTCGTCCCGGCGCTGTAGGAGTAGTTGACGATCAGGTTGCGCGCGTGGGCGTCCGCGGGCTCGCGTCGGACCGTCTCCTCGTGGATGTCGAGCGCCTCCGTTCCCAACCGCGCGGCCTCGGCGTCGTTCGCGAGCGCAGTGTGGGCTTCAGCGAGGTAGTAGAGCCCCGAGCTGAGCGCGCGCCGGTAGGTCGAGTGCTGCGGATCCTCCGCGCGCAGTCCGCGCAGGAGCTCGACGCCGCGCTCGAGGTGCTTCCGGGCCGCCTCGAACTCGCCGATCTCGAGCTCCGAGGAGCCTTGGTTGATCAGCGCCGTCGAATGCGAGTAACGGTACGTCCGCGACTCCGGGAAGAGCCGCACGGCCTCTTCGCCCAGCGCCAGCATCTCGGAGGTGACACGCGCCTGCGCCTCGCGGTCGCGGGTCTCGCGCTCGATCGAGACGAGGACGTTCAGCACGTGGAACTCGCGCGCGAGCAGCACGCTCTTCATCCCCGAGCGCCCGCGCTGCCGACGCAGGATCTCGAGCGCGCGCTCGACATCGGCGCGCGCGGCCGCCACGTCCCTGGCCTCGATGACGATCTCGGCCCGCGACGACAGCAGGCCCGCTGCGCACGCGACGAGGTCGTCGGTGACCTCCGGCCGCTCGAGCCAGGCCTCGAGCTCCGTGATCGCCGGCCCGAGGATCTCGAGCGCCTCGGCGTAGCGCCCGGCGCTGGTCCCGTGGGGCTGTCCGACGACGTTCGCGAGGTCGCGTCGCACCCAGCCGAGCTCCGTGGCGATCGACTGGTTGCCCTGCGCCTCGAGCTGGATCGCCACCAGCTGCTTCTCCATCTCGCGCAGCAGCGCCTCGCGTTGCGGGAGGATGCCGTCGATCGACGCGAGCCGCGACGTCAAGTTGTTGGTCAGCGACGCGGCGACCTTGGCCACGCTCTCCAGCCGCGCGTTCGCGGTCAGCGCCTCGCCCTGCAACACCTGGAGGTTGGCGATCTTGCCGGCCTCGATGCTGCCAAGCTGGGCGTCCACCCCGGCCGCCTCGGCGGCGCGGATCGTGAGCGCTTCGACGGCGACGTTGCGCGGCAGGCCGGCATTGGGCAGCGCCATCACCGGCCGCGTGGCGAAGTGGCCGAGGTGGCGCACGTGTTCCTGCATCAGGTCGGGGCCGGTGGCGCAGTTCAGCCCGATC
>JABWBL010000480.1 GCA_013360535.1 Planctomycetaceae bacterium | reverse complement strand
GGCAGCCCGGCACGGTAGGCTTCCCGGCCGCCGATGCCGCCGCTGCTCACCGACCTCATCGACCGCGCCCGCGGTGTGCCCGACCGTTGGCGCGTCCCGGTGCGCTCGGGCCTGCGTGCGGTCTCGTTCAAGCACGCCTTCTGGAGCGGGCTCACGGGCCTGTTCGGCATCCTCGCGATCCACTTCGTGACGACCTGGAGCGGGCAGCCGCTCCTGATCGGATCGTTTGGCGCGTCCGCAGTGCTCCTGTTCGGCGTGCCGGACTCGGCCCTCTCGCAGCCGCGCAACCTCGTCGGCGGGCACGTGCTCTCCGCACTCGTCGCCGTCGCGACCGTGGCGCTCGTGGGCTCGGGGCCGCTGGCGATCGCGCTCGCGGTCGGGCTCTCGATGTTCGTGATGAGCCTGACGCGCACGCTGCATCCGCCCGGCGGCGCGACGGCCCTGATCGGCGTGCAGGGCGCGGCGGGACTGGGTTTCGTGGTGGTTCCGGTGCTGGCCGGGTCGTTGATCCTGCTCGCGATGGCGCTCGTCACCAACAACGTCGTGCGGCACCGTCGCTATCCGCTGCACTGGCTGTGAGCGGACCGGCGGGCAGCCAGCGCTACGAGACGCGCGACGACGCGCTCTCGAAGCCGTTCGTGGTCGAGCTCGATGGCGAGCGGCTGCGCGTGACGTGGGAGGGGCTCCCGCCGGTCGAGCGGCCGCTGGCGGAGGTGGCGTGCGTGCGCCTCGCCTTCGATCCGACCCGCGCGGAGACGAACCGCTTCGAGCTGGCGCTGGAGCTGCGTTCGGGCGAGCGCTTCCGCTGGTTCAACCGGCGTTACCGGGGCGTGCTCGACTTCGAGGACAGCTCGACGGAGTACGCGGAACTCGCACGGCGGTTGTGTACGGAAGTGCGCCGTGCCGCGCCCACGTGTCGCTTCGTGGGCGGCGCAGGGCCGCTGCGATTCCTCGTCAACGTGCTGTGCGTCGCGTTCTTCTCGGTCGTGTTCGTCGCGGCGCTGGTCGGGTTCCTGTTCGTCGGATTCCTGTGGGGGATCGCGCTCAAGCTCCTGCTCGCGCTGTTCCTCGGCCCGGCCGTGTACCGCTGGCTGCGCCGCAACCGGCCACGCGAGTTCGATCCGCTCGCGATCCCGGCCGAGCTGCTGCCGCGCTAGCGCTCGCGAACTTGGGCCCCGCGCGCGGGGGGCGCGCGCTCGCTAGCATCGGCCGACCGCTCGCCCGAACCGACTTCGAGAGCCTCGAGAGATGAAGACCGTGAAACGCTGGGGATTTGCCGCAGTTTTCCTGGGCCTCGCCGCCTGCGCGCGGCCGGTCGTCGACACGCAGGGCCGGCCCGCGGCGCCGGGGATGATCGCGGATCCCGACATGAGCGTGCTGCGACCGCAGTACGAGCGTGATCCCGCGTCGTGGCCCAAGCCGACGCTCGATGCCGGAATCGGGCATCGTGAACTGGGTCTCGTCGTCGCGCCGCCGCGCGACACGGGCGCGCAGGCGCAGGCGCGGGTGGACCTCGGGCAGATGCTGTTCTTCGACGGGCGGCTCTCGGGCACGGGCCAGATGGCCTGCGCGAGCTGCCACGACGCGGAACTGGGCTTCGGCGACGGGCGCGCGACGAGCTTCGGCCACGGAGCGCTGCCGCTGGCGCGCAACGCGCCGACCCTGTGGAACGTCGGCCAGCGCAAGGCGTGGTTCTGGGACGGGCGCGCGGACTCGCTCGAGGCGCAGGCGGACATGGTGCTCGCCAACGCGCGCGAGATGGGCAACGAGCCGGAGGTGATCGTCGCGACGGTGAAGTCGTCGAAGGGCTATCGCGAGCGCTTTGCCGCGGCCTTCGGCACCGACGAGGTCTCGCTCGAGCGCATCCTGCAGGCGATCGCGGCCTTCGAGCGCACGCTGGTGAGCGACGGCTCGAGCGACTTCGACCACTTCCTCTCGGGCGATCGCGCGGCGCTCTCCGACTCCGCCGTGCGTGGGCTGCACCTCTTCCGCACCAAGGCACGCTGCATCAACTGCCACAACGGGCCGCTCCTCACCGACGAGCAGTTCCACAACCTCGGGCTCACGTACTACGGCCGCGAGCTCGAGGACCTCGGCCGCTACAACGTCACCAAGGAACCTGCCGATGTCGGCCGCTTCCGCACGCCGAGCTTGCGCAACCTCGGCCGCACGGGCCCGTACATGCACAACGGCCTGTTCGAGCTCAAGGGCGTGATCAACATGTACTCCGCGGGGATGCCGCGCGTCGAACCGACGGAAGAGCAGAAGGCGGACCCGCTCTTCCCCGTGAAGTCGCCGATCCTGCAGCGCCTCGACCTCACGCAGGAGGAGAAGAGCGACCTCGAAGCGTTCCTGCTGTCGCTCACCGAACGCAAGCGCCGCATCCGCGCGCCGGAACTGCCACCGATCGGGGACGCATGAGCCCCGCAGACGAGGGGGACGCATTCAATCCGTACCGAGCCCCGCGCGAAGGCTCCGGGGAGGACGAGCCGATTCCGGAGGGACGGGCGCCCAGGGCGGTGGCCGCGCGTCTCGTCGAGATTCGGCCGTGGCTGGTCACGCTCGCGGTCGGGGCGTGGCTTCTGGTGGCGGCGGAGGCGCTGTTCGGCTTGTTGCTCCTCGTGGCGGCCATCGGCTTGCTCGACGAGAGTTCAGGAGAAGCTGCTGCGGCAGGGCTGCTCGCGATCCTGATGCTGCTCTTGGCCGTGCCGGCCGCAATCTGTGCATTCAGTGCCGGCCGAGCGGCGTCGTCGCTCCAGCGTCTCGAAAGCTCTCCGCTGTGGCCCGACGTCTTCGAGGGGCTTCACCGACAGCGGAACGCGTGGCGAGCGCTCGCGCTCGGGTTGGGAGCTTCGCTGGTGCTGTCCGTGCTGGTTTTCGTGACGCTCGTCGTGATCGGCACGCAATTCTCGGACTGAACCCGTAGTCAGGCGCTTCTCATGGCACGAAGCGGCGCACGCCGGCGCGGTCGGCGGCGAGCGACTTGGGCAGCGGTTGGTCCTCGCCGACGGCGATGCAGTGGATGCGGACCTTGCGCGAGCGATTCCAGCGGCGCAGCTCCTCGCGGATCGTGATCGTCTCGGTCTCGGTGCCGATGGTCGGCGTGCCGTCGGTCATGAAGCAGATCGTGTCGACGTCGGGATCGCGGAAGGCGAACTCGAGCGCGTCGTAGATGTTCGTGCTGCCCGCGAGCGCGAGCCGGCCGATGAAAGCGCGCGCGTCGCTGCGCGTCTCCTCGTCGCGCTGCTCTGCGGCGGGGGAAAGCTCGCCCCGTTCGTCGCGCCGGACGCGCTTGCCGCCCGAGAGCTCCGCGAG
>JABWBL010000479.1 GCA_013360535.1 Planctomycetaceae bacterium | reverse complement strand
CTGCGGCGCGAGCGGGCGCTGCCCGGGGATCGCGCGCACGCCGAGGGCGACGATCAGGAGCGCCACCGTCGCCCCCATCGCCACTCGCGTCGCCGTCGTGCTGCCGCTCGCCTGCACCATCGCGGCCAACGTGCAACGGAGTGGCCCGCGATTCAAGGGAGCGCTGGTCGAAGCGCGGGCGCGAACGAAGGCGGGCGGGCGATCCCCTGCCGGATCCCCCGCCCGCGGAGCGAGTCGTGGCCTTGCCGACGTCCCTACTTGCCGCCGCGATCCCGCTCGGCCTGCACGAGCTTCTCGAGGAGCTCGAGCACGCGCCGCTGCAGCTGCACGTTCTCGGACTGCAGCCGCTCGATCGTCGCCTTGTCCAGCTTGGCCTCCGCGTTCGCGACCTGCGCCTCCAGCCCGGCCACGAGCTTGCGCAGCTCCTCGGCCTCGCGTTGCGCCCGCTCGGCGTCACGCAGCTCGCCCGTGCGCCGCTGCAGGTCCTCGATCTGCTGCCGCAGGAAGCGGTTGTGGCGGAGCACGTCGCCGCAGTCGTCGACCCAGTCGCGCCGGCGGTGCTCGGCGAGCACGAGCTCGCGGCTACGCTGCACCATCGAGACGAACTCGCTGAACTCCGGATCGCGCATCTCGCGGTCGAGCTTCTGCGCCTCGGCGATCAGGCGGTCGAGCGAGTCGGTGCGCGCGTGCACGCTGCGCCGCAGGAACTCCGCGAACTGCGCGACCAGCACCGAGCGCCGGTAGCCGGCGGTCGCCTGCAGGAAGCCGCCGATCGCGTCGCGTGCCGTGAGCCGCGTCTCGAGCTCCTGCTCGCTCTCGTTGCTCTCCGCATCGGCAACGCCGTTCGCGTACGGCGCCTTCCAGCGCACGCGTGCGACCGCCAGCGGACCGTCGGCGTTGCGCGTCGGCGTGCGGACGATCTCGTACAGCGCGACGACCTGGTGCCCGGCGCCGATCTCGGCCGCGTCGATCTTCGCGTTGCGGAAGTCGGCGTCGGCGACGGCGCGGTTCTCGTACCCGAGCAAGCGGTAGCGCTCGACCTGCGCCGGATCGAACTCGACCTGCAGCTTCGCGTCGCGCGCGATCGCCTGGAACGCGCCCGTGAAGTTGTCGACGAGCGCGCGCCGCACCTCGGCCTCGTCGTCGACGTAGTTGCACAGGCCGTCGCCCTTGTCGGCGAGCTGCTCGAGCAGGTTGTCGTTGTGGTTGTCCATCCCGACGCCGATCGTGTTGAGCATCACGCCCTGGCGACGGCTCGTCTCGACCAGCGCGACGAGCGCGTTGGGGTCGGTGATCCCGACGTTCGCGACGCCGTCGGTGAGCAGCACGACGCGGTTCTGCGCGTTCTTCGTGAGCGCCGCAGAGGCCTGCGCGTAGCCCATGCGCAGTCCGGACTCGGTGTTGGTCGAGCCTTCGGGCTGCAGCGGGTGGATCGCCGACTCGATCAGGTCGCGATGGCGCGCCGAGGTCGGCGGCAGCACGACGGCCGCGTCGTTGGAGAACTTGACGATCGAGATCGTGTCGTTCGAATCGAGCTGGCCCACGAGCAGGCGCAGCGCGTGCTTGACGAGCTCGAGCCGGCTCTCCTCGCGCATCGAGCCCGACACATCGATCACGAACGTCAGCGCGAGCGGAGTGCGCTGCGCCTTCGTGATCTCGCGGCCGCGCAGCGCCACACGCAGCATCCAGGTGTCGCTCGAGTCGCCGAACAGGCTCGGCGCGAGCTCCATCTGCAGCCGGAACGTGCCTTCGCTCGGCGGCGCGACGTCGCCCTTGAAGTAGTTGACGAACTCCTCGGTGCGGATCTGCGCCTTCGTCGGCAGGTGGCCGTCGACGAGGTAGCGGCGCGCGAGCGCGTAACTCGCGGTGTCCACGTCGGTCGAGAAGGTCGAGAGCCGATCGAGCGCCGTCAGCTCGAACGGGTTGTCGCCCCAGAAGCGGAAGTACATGTCGCGCGGCGACTCGTTCGGGCGCGGGAAGCAGTCGCGTTCGATCAGGCGCAGGCGCTCGAGGCGTTCGCGCTGGTCGAGCAGCGCTTCCGTTTCGAGGTCGGCGAGCCCACCGCTCGGCCGGTCGTCGGAATGACCGTCCTGGTCCGCGAAGCGCTGCTTGCGCTCCTTGCTGCGGTCATCGCCGCGATCGCCGCTTTCGCCGCGGCCCAGGAAGAAGTCGTCCGTCGCCGCCTTGAAGTCGCTGGAGTCTGCCTTGCTCCCCGGTGCGCCGGCGCCGCGCGTTCCCGCGCTGGGAGCACCCCCACCGCCGCCACCGCCCGTCGTTCCGGTGCTGGGCGCCGCAGGCCGGGCCGCACCGGGAGCCGTCGCCGCAGCTCCGAAGCCGTTGAGGTCTACAACCGAGATCCCCGGTTCTGCGCCGACTCTGGCGACGTAGGTGACATCGGGCACCGGAGAGCCCGGCGCCACGGTCGCGTCGGTTGCCGTGACCAGATGGCGGGCTCGCTCGGCCCCGGCGGCCTTCTCGCTCTCGGCGAAGCCGAGGAACGTTCCCTCGCTCTTCTTCGCCTCGATCTGCTTGAGCATGTCGCGCAGCTCGCCCGCGCTCTTGTCCGCGGGATCGAGCGCGAGCCGCTCCGTTTCCTCGAGGAAATCCTCACCCACGGTTTCGCGGCCGGGCAACTCGGCGTCGCGCAACGTGGCTTCCGCCGGAGCCTGCGCGGGCGCGCCGAAGCCGCGCGCGTCGGAGCTCGGATCCACGATTCCACCGGCGAACGCGCCAGGTTCCGCGTCGTCCTTCGCGACGCCAAGTCGGTCCCAAGTGCCGCCGGTCGGCTTCGATTCGGGCGCACCCGAGTTGTCAACGTAGCCGATCGCGAGCAGTTCGCGCGTTTCCTCTGCACTGGGTTCCGGCGTCCGCTTCGCCTTGGCGTCGAGCGCGTCCTGCACCTTGTGCTCGCGCACGGCCGACGCGAACTCGATCTCGCTGGCGCTGCGCTTCACGAGCAGCACCCCGCCCGTCACGAGCGCCACCGCCGCCGCCGCGGCGATCTGCAGGAGATGGGAGAAGCGCAGGTTCATCGCCGCGAAAAATGCCGGTATCGCCCGCCGGACCGCAAGCTCATTCGTATAGGACCGCGCCGGCATTTCCCAATGCGCGGCGCCGGCGCCGCGGATTCCCTCGTGCCGGTTTTCGTCCTAACGTGGCCTTCCGATGTCGATCGCGACGCTGACCGTCCTCGAATTCGTCTGGATCGTGGTCATGGCCGGCTGGGTGCTGCTGCAGAAGCGCCCGCCGGTGGCGACGCTCGCCTGGATCTTCGGCCTCGCGCTGCTGCCGGGCGTGGGCGCTCTCATCTACTACTGGTGGGGGCCGCTGCGCTTC
>JABWBL010000478.1 GCA_013360535.1 Planctomycetaceae bacterium | reverse complement strand
CGCCGCCCGCTCCGGCCGCTCCGCGCACGCGCTCTCCCCCGACGCGCTCGCGCTGCTCAAGACGCTCGATTTCCCCGGCAACGTGCGCCAGCTCCGCAACTTGCTCGAAGCCGCCTGCGTGCTCGCCGACGGCCCCGACCTCACGCGCGCGGACCTCGAGCGCATCCTCGAGAACGGCAACGCCCGCACCTCCGCCCGCTCCCCCTCCACCGCCGCCAGCTCCTCGCTCGACGAAGTCTTCGCCGCCGTCACCTTCGAGGAATTCAAGGACAAGAGCGAAGCCCTCTTCATCCGCCGCAAGCTCGCCGACAACGACGGCAACGTGAAACGCACCGCCGAGCAGCTCAACATGCAACGCTCGCACCTCTACAAGAAGCTCGACCGCTACGGCCTGAAGTGACGAGGCCCGACCGAGGTCACTTTCGCTGGGTGCGCGCAAGCCAGGACGAGATCGTTTGGCAGGCTTCCGCGAGCGAGAGCCTGGGACCGAAGTACATCGAGGACGTCGCATCGAACTCGCGGCCCACTTCGCGCCATCGCTCGGTGGAGTCCGGCCGGACGCAGTCGCAGTCGGGCCGGGGAAGTTCACGAATCTCTCGATTCGAGAGCATCACCTGCACGAGATCCGACAAGTCCGAGGGCAGCGCGGGGAGTCCCCGCTCCGCGAGGATGACCCGCGCGGCGTCCTCGTAGTGCCGCACGAATCCCCTAGCCTGGAGCTCGGTCCGGTGGAATCTCCGATGGACAGCATCGAGCTTCTCGATCAGCGTGAGCAGTGGATGCACGCATCGCACGCTGCGCGGCAAGTTGTCGACGTAGTTCCGTTCCATCCCCCTCTGCGTGAGAGCTGAATGCACGAAGGAACCGCAGTCGCGAGCGACGTGGGGAACGACCCTGGCGTTGCCAGCTTCAATCAAGACGTAGGGCTTCATCGGCGCTTCCAGGCTCGCGCCGCTCTTGTGCGGGAAGAGCACCCTGAGCTCCGCGCCCCGCCAGTGCTCGTCGACAGGATGAAGCTCCACCACGGCACCCGGCACGTCGAGACGATCGCTCAAGTTTCGGAAGAACTCTCGGCGCAATCTGGTGTGGCGCGGGCTGTCACTTCTCCAGCTCGCAGCGTCGGCGAACTCGCTGGTCCGCCCGGCTGCGAGCTTCAGATCCAGATCCTCTGAGAAGCGGTGGATCAGCCCAAAACCCTTGGAGAGCGACGTTCCGCCCTTGAACCAGCATTCGAGGCCACTGCGCTGGATGCTCCACAAGGTGTGCGAGACCCAATAGTCCTTCTCCACGAGAGCTGCGGCCAACGCGGGAGCACGTTGCGCTCCGACGATGCGGAGGAGCTCGGGAAACTCAGGGTCGTCGTGGATGAACTTCACGCGGCACTCGCACGTCGAGCCACCCGCTCGACGAGGTCGCGCGTGCGCTGCGTTCCGTAAACAGTCGCGGCCGCGCGCAACCTGTCGAGATTGAAACGCCTCGCGCCCAGTGCGGTACCGAGCCGCTTCTCCACGCGCTCCGTCTCCACGCCGGCAACGGAGAGGTTCTCCAGGAGGTCGACGACGTACCACTCCGGCGTCGGTCGCGCCGGGAACGCGACACGACGCAAAAGAAGTCGATGGCCGGCGAGCTCGAACTCCCCGGAACGCCGACGGTTGTAGACGAGCAGGATGGGCGAGACCGCCGTCGCTCCCAATCCGAGCGCATTCCAGCGCTCGGAGCCCGTGACCACGTACGTGTCTGCCTTGAGGAGAGCGCGAAGCACTTCGTAGAGCGTCGGCGGCGAGGCGCCGAACTTGGTCGTGATCGGCGCGAAATACAGGCCAAACGCCAGACGCTGCAGACGACCCTCCGACACGAGTCGCGCGGCGAGCCGCGTGGGATTGGCGCCCCAGCGGGCAAGTTCCTCCGTGCGATAGACGCGACCGGGGATCAGGTTCACTTTTCTGGCGGGGCGCATGAATTGAATTCGTTTCGTATGACTTTCTCGGAAAACTTTAGACCACAGCTGGCCGCAGCGGAAGTCCCCGCGCGGCCGGGGATTGCGGGCGGATGGAAGGCGATAGCGAAACGAGGCTTTGGACAGGAGCCCTGGAAACACCGCGGGCCGGCGCGAAGGCCGGCCCGCGAGTGAGAGCGAAGCGAGGCGCGCGCTCGACGCGCGCGGGCGTCACTTCGCTTCGGGGATGCGCAGCTGCATGCCGAGCTTGAGGCGGTTGGGGTCGTCGCCGATCACGTCGCGGTTGGCGTCGTAGATGCGGCGCCAGTGCTTGGTGGAACCGTAGACGGTCTTCGAGATCGTGCCGAGCACATCGCCCTTCTGCACGGTGTAGAGGCCGCCTGTCCAGGTGCTCGCGGTCTTGCCCTGCTCGGGAGTCTTCACGACGGGGACGGTCTCGCCGGCGATCCGCACGGGAACGAACACGCGCGCGCCGACGGCGAGCTTGGCGTCATCGACGCCTTCGTTCGCGCCGCGCAGCAGCGCGACCTGCAGCTCGCTGCCGTAGTACGTGCGCGCGAGCGACTTGAAGGAATCGCCCTGCTTCCACGTGTAGAGCATGAGCTCGTCGCTCGTCGTCGACTCGAGGCCGACGGTGGTCTTGAGCAGCGAGTTCGCGGGCGGCGTGGACTCGGCCGGAGTCGTCACCGGCGGCGTGACGACGGGCGACGTGACGACGGGCGGGGTCACCGGCTTGTCGTTCGCGGGCGTGACCTTGGACACGTCCTGTCCAAGGTTGCCCTTGGGCTGGTCGAGCCCGGCGTTCATCGTCTTGTCGGCGGCGCCGTTGCCGGCTGCCGCGGGAGCCTCCTTGGCCTCCCCCTTGGCGACGAGACCGGCGTCGGCCTCCTCTCCATTGCTGAGCGAAACGCCCAGGATCGCTGCCACAAGGAACAGCACGACGACGACGACGATCTTCTCGAGACGGCCCATGAGCTCGGACTTTCCCCTAAAGCCTTGGTCTGGCGGGATTTGTGACTCGCGCTACGCGGCGGAGCGTGAGGTGTGGGAGACGCGGAGGGCGAGCACTTTCGCTCGCTCTGCCGGCGCGTGCGCACAGCAAGCCAAACCGAAAGGGTGTTTTCCACAAAATCCTGCGTCTGTCGCACCTCCCAGCACAGCGGGCGGGGGTCCGACCCTGTTCGAGACCGCACGTATCCACCACTTCCCCACAACCCGCCCCGGCGCTTGTCGCCCTCCCCGAACGCCGCTAACCTCCGCCAGTCCGGGCCATGGAGCGCCCCCGCCGCGGGGCCCCGAGCCCCTCCGCGTCCGGACGCCCCTCGATGTCGCGCGTCCGCCCCATTCTCTGGGCCCCCCTCGGGCCCGCCCCGGCACCCGACC
>JABWBL010000477.1 GCA_013360535.1 Planctomycetaceae bacterium | reverse complement strand
AGCCGAGCGTGTGCGAGCGCGTGCTGCCGCGTGTCGCCGCCGGTGAGCTCGTCGCGGGCTTCGGCCTGACCGAACCGGACGCGGGCAGCGACCTCGGGATGGTGGCGACGCGCGCGGAGAAGCACGGCTCACGCTGGCGCATCCGCGGCGCGAAGACGTTCATCTCGAACGCCGGAGTTGCGGACCTCTACACGCTGCTCGCGCGCACGTCGGGGGAGCTGGGCGACGGTGGCAAGGGCAGCCTGACGATGTTCCTCGTGCGCGGCGACGCGAAGGGACTGTCGACACGGCGCTTCGAGGTCACCTCGCCGCATCCGATCGGGGATGTGCTGCTCGAGGACGTCGAAGTGCCCGACGAGGAGCGCATCGGCGCCGTCGGTGGGGGACTCGAGGTCGCGCTCGGCACGCTCGGGCGTTTCCGCACCAGCGTCGCGGCCGCGGCCAACGGCTTCGCGCGGCGCGCGCTCGACGAGTCGCTCGTGCGCACGTCGACGCGCCAGCAGTTCGGCAAGCCGCTCGCGGCCTTCCAGGGCCTCGCGTTCGATCTCGCGGAGATGGACACGCGCCTGCGGGCCGCGGAATTGCTCGTGGAAGAAGCCGCCGACACCGTCGACCGCGGCGAGCGCGCCGTCGAAGAGGTCGCGCGGGCCAAGCTCTTCTCGACGGAAAACGCGAGTTGGGTGTGCGACCGAGCGGTGCAGCACTTCGGCGGCCTCGGTGTCGTGCGCGGCAGCATCGTCGAACAACTGTGGCGCGACGTGCGCGCGCTGCGCATCTACGAAGGCACGAGCGAGATCCAGAAGCTGATCCTGTCGCGCGCCTTGGTCGCGCGCGCAGCGGGGAAGTGAACCATGGCGAAATTCCAGCGACACATCTTCATTTGCACCAACCAGCGCGAGGGCGGCGACGAGCGCGGCTGCTGCAAGGCGCGCGGTGGCGATCAGGTGGCCGAGGCCTTCAAGTCGAAGCTCTTCGCGTGCGGCTTCAAGCGCATCGTGCGGCCGAACAAGGCCGGTTGCCTCGACCAGTGCGCCTTCGGCCCCGTGGTCGTCGTGTACCCCGACAACGTCTGGTACGGGCGGGTCACGCCGGCCGACGTGGACGAGATCATCGAGCGCCATGTCGTCAAGGGCGAGGTCGTCGAGCGGCTCGTGATCCCCGACGACCAACTGACCGGGATCGCGCCCAAGGCGTAAACTGCGCGGCCCGGCGCGACGCCCGGGACTCTCCCCATGCGCACCTACGACGAAGAAACGCGCGGCATCCTCCGCAAGATCCTCGAGGGGCAGGCCTACCGCCAGCTGATGCTCTCGAACATTCGCGGCCACGGGCTGCGTTTCCTGCCGGAGGTGCGCGACAAGCTGCGCACCTCGCGCGCGCTGGTGACCTCGCTCGAGCAGTTCGCCGACGTCGAGCGCCTGTACGCGCTGCTGGGGCTGGGCGACGTCGTCTCGGCGGTGCGCAACAAGATGGACCGCGTGCCCTATCCGGCGACGCGCATGGAGCTCGCGGTGTGCCTGTTCCTGTGCGAGCGCGTCTCGTGGCACGCGCTCGCGAGCTACACCGACTCGTCCGCCGAGGAGTTCGCGACCATCGCTCGCGCGCGCCTGTCGGAGCTGCGCGCGCTCGAGGAGCCCGAGGACTCCGCCTTCTTCGAGTTCTGCTCGGAGGAGACCAACCGCCCGCTCGCGCAGCAGCACGTCAACCGCTGGCTGTCGATCACGCTGCTCTCGCTCGGACGGCCGAAGAGCCCCGGAGACGCACGCGCGATCGAGCTCGGCCTGCGCACCAAGCCGATCGAGAAGATCGTGCGCGAATACCTCGACGCGCTCGCGCCGTTCCTCGAGCGTTGCGGCCTCGTGTTGCCCGATGGCGCTACGCTCGGCCTCGAGCTGCCCGCCGCGCCGAAGTCGAAGGGAGCCTGAAACCGATGAGCCCCGTCACGATCTCGCCCGACCTGCGCAGCGCCCTCGCCGGTTGCGACACGTTCGCCGCACGCTGGCGCTCGCGCTTCCCGATCCTCGAATCGACGACGTATCTCGTCACGCATTCGCTCGGTGCGATGCCACGCACCGCGCAGGAACGCCTGATGGCGTACACGCAGCAGTGGGCGACGCGCGGGGTGCGCTCGTGGGCCGAAGGCTGGTGGGACTCGCCGGTGGTCGTCGGCAACCTGATCGCGCGCATCCTCAACGCGCCCGAGGGCTCGGTCGCGATGCACACCAACGTGTCGCAGATCGAGGGCGTGATCGCGAGCGCGCTCGACTTCACGAAGAAGCGCAACAAGGTCGTCTACACCGACCAGAACTTCCCGACGAACATGTACGCCTGGGAAGGCTGGAAGCGCTACGGCGCGCGCATCTCGATGGTGCAAAGCGATCCGGGTGGCATTGTGCCGACCGAGCGGCTGCTCGCGGCGATCGACGAGGAAACGCTGATCGTGCCGATCAGCCACGTGTTGTTCCGCACGTCGCGCCTGCAGGACGCGAAGGCGGTGTGCGAGCGGGCGCGCGCGGTCGGCGCGCTCGTGCTGCTCGACACGTACCAGTCGCTCGGCACGGTGCCCGTCGACGTCAAGGCGCTCGGCGTCGACATGGTGTGCGGCGGATCGGTCAAGTGGCTGTGCGGCGGTCCGGGTGCGGGGTACCTGTACGTGCGGCCGGACCTGCAGGACAAGCTCGAGCCGCTGATCACCGGCTGGGCGGGCCACGCGGCGCCGTTTGCGTTCGAGCTCGGCGCGCAGCGTTATGCGCCGGGAATCCGGCGTTTCCTGAACGGCTCGCCGGCGGTGCCGTCGCTCGTGCAGGCGAGCGCGGGGTATGAACAGGTGCTCGAGGTCGGCGTGGACGCGATCCGCAAGCACTCGATCACGCTCACGGAGACGCTGCGGCGCACGCTCGAGTCGGAGGGCTTCCAGTCGGGCAGTCCGGCCAATCCCGAGCAGCGCGGCGGCTCGCTGACGGTGCGGCTCCAGCCGGAAGAACACGGCCCGAGTTACGTCGCGGCGCTCGAGAAGCGCGGAGTGCTCGTCGACCATCGCCCCGAGGCCGGCCTGCGCGTCAGCCCGCACTTCTACACGAGCTGGAGCGAGCTCGAGGCGTTCGTGGCCGCGCTCGTCGAGCTGCGGAACACGGGCAAGTGGAAGGACGCGGCCGGCTCGAAGAGTTATTGAGCCACGATGGGCGCTCCCGCGTGGCTGTGGATCCGCGAGCCCGGTGCGAAGGCGCCGCGCTGGCCGGCGGCGGAGCGTGAGCTCGCCGCCGCGGGCTTCGAAAGCGCGGAAGTCGAGCTCGATCCGGCGTCGGATCGCATCTCGCTCGTGCGCGTCGAGTCGGCGCTGC
>JABWBL010000476.1 GCA_013360535.1 Planctomycetaceae bacterium | reverse complement strand
CGTGCTCGCGCTCGACATCGACCTCGACGGCGGCCTCGACGTGCTCTGGCCGTCGTCGGCGGCGGGCAAGCTCGAGGCGCAGCTCGCAATCGGCACGAAGACCTGCGTCGGCGCGAGCCTCGAGCTCGCGCACGCGCCCGAGCTGCTCGAGGATCTCGACGGGGACGTGGCGTGGGACGCAGTGGCGATCCTCGCCGATGGACTCGAGCTGCAGCTCGGCAACGCACCCGCCAACAAGGCGCTGCGGCTGGGTTTCCGCGGCGTGAAGGACAATCGCCGCGGCGTCGGCGCCATCGTCGAAGTGCGCGCGCAGGAAACCTACCGCCGCCTCTACTGGCGCGGTGAGGCGACGCTCGTCGGCGTCGGTGGCCACGCGGAGACCGACCTCGTGCGCGTCACGTGGCCCAACGGCGTGGTGCAGTACGAGATGCGCCGCGACCTCGGCGACCGCGCCTCGACCGGCTCGCTGCTCGAGCAGTCCGAAGGCTTGATCGGCTCGTGCCCGTTCCTCTATGCGTGGAACGGCAAGGAGTTCGTGTTCGTCAGCGACGTGCTCGGCATCACGCCGCTCGGCCTTCCGATGGCGCCGGGGATGCTCGTCCCGCCCGACCACGACGAGTACGTGCTCATGACGGCCGAGCAGCTCGCCGCGAAGGAGGGCGTGTACGAGCTGCAATTCACCGAGGAATTGCGCGAGGTCACGTACCTCGACCGAGTGCGGCTCGACGTCGTCGATCACCCTGTCGGAACCGAGATCTACCCCAACGAACTGTTCACGTTTCCGCCCTTCCCCACGCCGCACACGCACACCGTGCGCGCTCCGCTCGCGCCGCGTGCGACCGGCAGCGACGGCCGCGACTGGTCGAAGGAGCTCGCCGCCATCGACGACACGTACGCGGCGCCGTTCGAACCCGCGCCCAGCCAGTTCCTCGGCCTCGCGACGCCGCACACGCTCGAGCTCGCCTGGGATCGTGAGCAGGTCGCGAAAGCGAAGAAGCTGCGCCTCGTGATGACCGGCTGGTTCTACTGGACCGACGCGAGCGTCAACATGGCGAGCGCGCGTGATCCCGAGCAGGAGTTCGTTCCGCCGATCCTCGAGCTGCCCGACGGCAAGGGTGGCTGGCGTCCCGCTGGCCCGCCGATCGGTTTTCCCGCGGGAAAGACCAAGTCGATGGTCGTCGACGTCACCGAGTTGCTCGACCGCGACGATCCGCGGCTGCGGCTCTTCAGCACGCTGCGCCTGTACTGGGACTCGATCCGCCTCGCGACCGACGAAGACGACGCCGAGCTGCGCGTGACCGCGCTCGAGCCGCAGTCAGCGAAGCTGTGGGTCCGCGGCTTCTCCGATCCGGAGACCTCCGAACTCCCCCACCAGCCCGAGCGTTTCGACTGGGAGCGTCTCGCGCGCTTCCCGCGCTGGAACCAGCACCCCGGCTCCTACACGAAGCTCGGAGACGTGCTGCCCTTGCTCGGCGAGGTCGACGACCGCTTCGTGATCCTCGGCGCTGGCGACGCGCTCACGCTGCGCTTCGACGCGACGAAACTCCCACCGCTCGCCGAGGGCTGGCGCCGGGACTTCCTCGTCTTCATGGACGGCTGGGCCAAGGACCGCGACCCCAACACCGTCGACGCGCTGTTCGTCGAGCCGCTCCCGTTCCACGCGATGAGCGCCTACCCCTACCCGGCGTCGGAGCGCTTCCCCGACGACGAGGCCCATCGCGCGTGGCGCCGCGAGTGGAACACTCGCGCGGCTCACCAGTGGCTCGCGCCCGTGACTCCGGACCAGCCGCTCGCCGGTCCGCGCTGAGAGCTCGTGAAGAGACGAGGAACGAACTCTCAGAATGCTCATTGTGCCGCGTCGCAAGGCGGCGCCGACGACGAGACCGTGGTTTCTCCACGGTCTCTGAGTCAACCCAGCCCTTCGAACTCGGCGACGGCCTGCTTGAAGGCCGTGCTCATCGGCGAGCTGCGGCCCGTGCGCGCGTCGTAAATCACGAGCACGGCCTCGGCCTCGCACCACGTGCGGCCGCCGCGCGCCTCGCGCACGCGGTAGGACTGCTCGAACGACGAGTTCCCCAGCCGCGTCGTGACCACCTCGATCTCGACTTCCGCACCGCCGCGACCGGGCGCGACGAAGCGGATGTTCGTCTGCGCGAGCACGAACGGGAAGTGGTTGAGCTCGAGCAGCCCGAGCCGCTCGAAGTACGCGTGCCGCCCTTCCTCGAGCAACGTCATGTAGACCGCGTTGTTGAGGACGTTCTGGTTGTCCTCGTCCGACCAGCGCGTGCGCGCCTTGCAGCGAAAACGGATGCGGGCGGACTCGGGAACCTGCGGGGCGTGCATGGGCGCGGATGTTAGTCGGGCTTCGCCACGGGCGCGAGTGGTCGCACCGCCGGCCTCCGCGCGACGATCCAGACGCCGCCGAACGTGAGCAGCGTGGCGACGAGGAAGTTCTCGGGCAGGCCTTCGCCGAGCCACACCAGTGCGCCGACGACGGTGATCATCGGCTGGATGAAGATGAAGGCCGCGGTGGTCGAGGCCGACACGCGCGCGAGCGCGAAGGCGTTGAGCAGGTACGTGAAGATCGTCGGGAACACGACGATGTAGAGGATCGCCCACCAGGCGCTCGCGGGCGCGTCCGCCGGAAGCGGCGGGGCGTCGCTCCCGAACAGGAACGGGATCCCCCACACCGACGACAGGAACACCCACGCGGTCAGCACGAGCGGCGGATAGCGCTTGAGCAGCGGCCGCGCGATCACGAGGTAGATCGCGTAGCAGATCTCGTTGGCGACGATCAGCAGGTTGCCGACCGTGTGCCCCGCGTCGAGGCCGCCCGTCTTGCCGAACAGGATCAGGCTCGCGCCCGCGAACGCGACCGTCATGCCGAGCGCGCGCACCCGGTCGAAGCGCTCCTCGCGCAGCACGACCGCGACGATCGCGGTGAACACCGGAATCAGCGGGAGCAGGAGCGCGGAGTTGACCGCCGTCGAGCGCTGCAGCCCCTCGAGGAACAGCGCCATGTTGAGCACGACGCCGAGCAGGCCGCACAGCAACACACGCGGCACGTCCGCGCGCGCGAGCAGCGCCTTGCGACCGTGCAGGACGAGCGCGAGTGCCCCGAGCACCGTCGCTCCGAACGTGATGCGCCAGCCGGCGACCGCGGAGGCCGCGAAGTGCGGGAAGGCGCGCTTGCCGAACAGCGGGAACAGCCCGAAGAAGAGCTGCACCACGAGCAGCGCCACCACGCCCTGGAGCTGTTGTCAATCGGTGTGGAAACGCGAGTCAGGCGACGTGGCTCTGGGGGGCTTTCAGGGGAAGGCCGTCGGCGAATTCTGTGCCGGCGGC
>JABWBL010000475.1 GCA_013360535.1 Planctomycetaceae bacterium | reverse complement strand
ACTCGAGCGCCTGCGCGCGCAGCACCCCGGCGTGCGCGTCGTGCTCGCCAACGGCTGCTTCGACCTGCTGCACGTCGGGCATGTGCGTTACCTCGAGGACGCGCGCTCACGCGGCGACGTGCTCGTCGTCGCGCTCAACACCGACGAGTCCGTGCGCGCGCTGAAGGGGTCGACGCGGCCGCTGATGCCGCTCGAGGAGCGGGCGGAGGTCGTGGGCGCGCTGCGTTGTGTCGACCACGTGCTCGCGTTCGCCGAGCGCGACATGGAGGCGACGCTGCGTGAGCTTCGCCCCGACGTGCACGCCAAGGGAACGGACTACACGGTCGACACGGTGCCCGAGCGTGGCGTCGACCGTGAGCTCGGCATCGAGATCGTGATCTGCGGAGATCCCAAGGGACGTTCGTCGACGGGGTTCGCGGCGCAACTGGGGAGCGAACGCGCGTGAGCGAGGCGCCTCCGCCGTCCCGAGCGCGCCTCGCGCTCGCATGGCTCCTGTGGCTCGTCGGTTCCTGCCTCGGCACGGTGTGCGGCATCGGCGGCGGCACGTTCGCGACGCCGATCCAGCACTACCTGCTCGGCATCCCGCTGCGGCAGTCGGTCAGCAACTCGCTCGTGCTGGTGTTCGCGATGACGTTGGTCGCGACGCTCGTCGAAGCCGCGCGCGGCGATGGCGCGATCGACTGGAACGTCGTCGGGCTGTTGCTCGTCGGGAGCATCCCGGGGACGCAGATCGGTTACGCCTGGGGCAAGCGCGTCGAGGTGCGCACGCTGAAGCTCCTGTTCGTCGTGCTGCTGCTCGTGGCCGCCGTGCGCACCGCGACGCTGCGTGGGCAGGGCGGGCCGCTCGAGCATCCCGGCCACGTCGACCTTGGCAGCTGGGGTGCGGCGCTGACGGTCCTGATCGGCTTCGGCGGGGGCTTCATCGCTCCTTTGCTCGGCATCGGCGGTGGGATCCTCGTGATTCCGCTCTTGTTCCTGATGCTGCCCGACATGAGCTACCTCGAGGCGCGCGCCGCCAGCCTCGCGATGAGCATCGTCAACTCCGGCCAGAGCGTGTGGCTCAGCGTGCGCGACGGTCGCATCCAGCTCGACCGCACGGCGCCGATGGCCGCGCTCGCGGTCGTCGGTGCGCTCGGCGGCGCGTGGCTCGTGCACCTGCCGGGCTGGGGCGAGGTCGCGCGCCTCGCGCTGACCGCGATCCTGATCTTCGTCGCCACGCGCTTCGCGCTCGACGTCAGGAAGGCACGCTAGGCACGAGCGGGAACGCGAACGGAATGACCGCGAGCGCGACCGCCATCACGAGCAGGTCGAGCGCGATGCCGACGCGCAGGAAGTCGGAGAAGCGATACCCGCCCGGCCCGTAGACCATCAGGTTCGTCTGGTAGCCGAACGGCGTCGCGAAGCCGCACGACGCGGCGAACATGATCGCGATCAGGAACGGGTGGTAGTCGAGCCCGAGCTGATTCGCGGTCGCCATCGCGATCGGGTACATCAGCGCGGCGGTCGCGTTGTTGCTGAGCAGCTCCGTGAGCAGCATCGTCACGCCGTAGAGCGTCGCGAGCGCCGCCATCGGATGGTTGCCGATGGCGCTCGTCGCGCCGACGGCGATCTCGTGCGCGAGGCCCGTCGAGCGCATCGTCTCGCCGATGCCGAGCGCCGCCGCGATCGTGATCAGCACTTCCCAGTCGATGCTGCGCCGCGCCGCGTTGGCGTTGCAGCAGCCGGTGACGAGCATCGCGCCGGCCGCGAGCAGCCCGACGTGCACCATCGAGAGCCACTCGAAGCCCGCGACGACGACCATCGCGACGAGGATCGCGATCGCGAGCCAGGCCTTCTCGTGGCCGGGCGGCGTCGAGTCCTCGAGGCGCGAGACGAGGAAGAAGTCGCGCGAGTTGCGCTGCTGGTCGGCGAACGACGGATGCGCCTCGAGCAGCAGCGTGTCGCCCGGCTGCAGCACGATGTCGCCGATCTTCTGGCGCAGGCGCTCGCCCTGGCGCGCGACGGCGATCACGGCCGCGTTGTAGACCGCGCGAAAGCGCCCGTCGCGGATCGTCTGGCCGACGAGCGGGTTGTGGGGCGAGACGACCGCCTCGATCATGCAGCGCTCCGAGCGCGGCGCGTCGAGCTTGAACACCTGGTTGGTCGCCGGGCGCAGCCCGCGCAGCTTCTGCAGGTCGAGCACCGAGTCGACGATGCCGACGAACACGAGCCGGTCGGAGGCGCGCAGCACCTCGCTCGAGCCGACCGCGGGCAGCACGCGCCCCTCGCGCTCGATCTCCGCGAGATACATGCCCGGCAGGCCACGCAGGCCCGCGGCCTCGATCGTCTGGCCGACGTAGGCGCTCCCGGCCTCGACCTCCATCTCGACCGTGTACTCGCGCGGGTCGCCCGTGACGGAGATCGACGGCTTGCGCTCGGGCAGGAGCCAGCGACCGGTGACGACGAGGAACGTGATGCCGGCGATCGCGCACGGGATGCCGACCCACGCGAGCTCGAACATGTTGAACACGTCGCGGCGGCCGAGCTCGCCGACCGCGAGGCCGTACACGACCATGTTCGTGCTCGTTCCGATCAGCGTGCAGACGCCGCCGAGGATCGTCGAGTACGAGAGCGGGATGAAGAGCTTCGAGGGCGCGATCCCGGTGCGCTTGGCGAGGTCGCTGACGACCGGCAGGAACATCGCCACGATCGGCGTGTTGTTGAGGAAGGCCGACAGTCCCGCGCAGGGGATCATCAGGCGCAGCTGCGCCGACGTGACGTTGCGCGGCCGGCCGAGCAGCGGGCGCGTCACGAGGTTCATCGCTCCCGTGCGCGACAGGCCGGCGACGACCACGTACAGCACGAGCACCGTGACGAGCGCCTCGTTGCCAAGCCCCGCCACGAGCTTCGACGGGCCGGGGAACTTGTCCGAGAACAGGCCCGCGGTCATGAAGACGGCGAGCACCGCGACCATCGCGAGGTCGGTGGCGACGTTGCGCGCGAGCGCGATGACCATCACGGCCAGCACGGCGAGCGTGAACCAGCTCTCGATTTCCATGGGGGGCGGGCAATCTATCGACGCCGCAGGCCCGCTCCCATCGAATGCGACGGGCCGCCCTGCCCGAAGGCGGGACGGCCCGGAGGCTGCACGGAAAAATTGTCGGTCAGGCGTAGAGGCCGCGCAGGCGATCGGCGCCCGCGACGCGCGTGACGGCCACGATGTGCGCCGCCGTGCGCAGCGGCACCGAGCGCCGCTCGTGCTCCTCGACGACACGGTCCCACGCGTCGCCGACGAAACGCTCGAGGCGGCGCTTCACGTCGCCCTGCTGCCAGGCGTAGCCCATGCGGTTCTGCACCCACTCGAAGTAGC
>JABWBL010000015.1 GCA_013360535.1 Planctomycetaceae bacterium | reverse complement strand
AGGCTCGCAGGCCGAGGTCGTCGAGCTCGTCGCCCACTTCGGCCGGCGGCGCCGGCGGCGCGTTGCCCGCAAGCTCGAGCGCCAGGGTCAGGTCCTTCAGTTCCCCGAGCGCGGCGAGCACGGTGAGCGCACTGCGCGCGTTCTCGCGCGTGGGGCGTGCGCTCGCGAGCGTGGTGAGCTCGCTCCGCACCGCAGGCATGCTCGTTCGCAGCACTTCCAGCGCGGTTTCCGAGACGGTGACGCTCGTGTTGCCCTTGCTGCGCAGGAGCAGGTCGAGGCATGCCTGCGTGCCCTCGGACTTCGCCGCACGCAGGCGCTCGACGACCTTGGCCGCCGTCTGCGGAGTGCAGCGTGCGAGCTCGTCGCGCAGGGGTTGTCCCGCGTGCTGCGCGCGCGATGGGCCCGCGAGCGCAAGCAGGAGAAGGACTCGAGTCCAGCGGCTCATGGCAACGGCTGGCGGAAGATCCCGATCACGCTCGACACGTTCGACCAGTCGAAGGCCGACTCGGGCCCGACGTAGGACTGGAAGCTGAGCGACAGGTCGAGGTACTTGATGCTGAGCTCGACATCGGAGTCGACGCGCGACTCGGAAGGCTTCGACAGCGTGGCCTCGTCGACCGCGAGCACGTCGAACGGGTCCTCGCTCAGGTCGCGCGCCACCTGCACGGGAATGTCGACCACGCGCCAGGAAAGGGGCGTCACGAGCGTCGTCGCCGCGGTGTCGGCCGTCAGCAGCGCCGCGTCGAAGTGCACCTTCGCTCCGTCGGCGATCACGAGACGTTGCGCCGCCACAGAACCGTAGATCTCGCAGGCCGGCTGCAGCGCGAGGCGCGCGTTCGGTGCGTAGAGCGACCCGAAGAACGGCCCGTTGGCCTGGAACCGGACTGCCGGATCTGCCGTGCCGTCCCCGTCGCGATCGCGCGAGCCCGTGGCCGTCGCGATCAGCTTGAAACCGGCGGTGTCCTGCGCAGGAAACCCGAGCTTCGCGGTGCTCGCCAGGTTGAGCCAGTCGGTGACGTACAGCTCGACCTTGCCGCCGGTCGTGTCGATCTCGAACCCTCCGCCGCCCTGCACCGTGAGCTGGTCGACGACGACCCGCGTGGGACCGCGCAGCGTGAGCGTCGTGCCCGTGCCGACGACGATGCGGTCCACCTGCGCTTCCGGCGAGTCGATCACGTGCTTGGCACTGCCCGACAGCTCGATGTCTGCGGACTTGGTGAACGACGGAACCTCGACGGGCACCATCGAGACCGGGCTCGAGGCCGGCGTGGTCGAGCCCGTGACGATCGAGAGCAACCCGAAGCTGACCGAGCCGCCGGGGCCGGGCACGGCGTTGCCGCGCACGATGCCTGCGGCGCCGATCGAGATGTTGCCGTTGCTGCGCAGCGGCGCGGGCGGCGCCGTGAGCGGGTCGATCAGCGGCAGGCCGCTTCCGCCCTTGGAGTCGTAGGCGTCGACGAGCGCGCGCGCGCCGACGGTGATGTCCTGGGAGCTCATCACGCCCATCGAGGCGAGGCTCTGCGACTGGCGCTTGACGACCAGCGACAGGGTCGCGCGGCCCGAGCCCGACATGCCGGTGCTCTCCATGCCGATCACGTTCTCGCCGAGCTCGGTCGCCTCGACCCAGAACAGCCCGTCGCCGTACTTGGCCGGATCCGCCTGTGTGCCGATGTTCCCGGAGAAGCCCGATTTCACGGAGAAATAGGCCTCCGCGAGCCCTGCCTCCGCCAGGTTGAAGGCGCGCTTGTTGTCGATGCTCGCCACCTGCTGCCGCAGGCGCGTCGAGTCGAGCTCGAGCAGGCACACGCTGAGCGCGCCGATGGCGATCGTCGCGACCAGCGTGGCCACGAGCACGCCCCCGCGGCGCGAACGTCGTCCTCTTCCGATTCCCCTGTGCATGGATGTCTCTCCTAGCCGTTGCGGCAGTGCACGATCGCGGTGCGCGAGTACACGACCGTTCGTCCGTTGGATTCGCGGCGCTCGAGCGAGAGCATCACCGTCACCTGGGTGCCGTCGAGCACGAAGGCGAGGCCGCTCTCGTCCACCAGCCCGTTGTCGTTGTCATCGACGCCGTTGGGTTCCTCGCCCTCGAGGTACTCGCGCACCCAGCGGCTCCAGGTCGCCAGGCGCTCGCCGACGCTCTCGGGATTCTCGATCCACACGATCTCGCCGCGGTCGATGCGCATCTCGATGCGCTCGGGCGCGCCGAGCACGAGCTTGCCGTCGTTCACGCCGAGGCTCTGCATGTACTCCATGCGGTCGTGGAACGCTGGCGCGCTCGCGCCGGGTTCGAGCGACTCGGAACTCGCCGCCATCAGCGCCAGCACGATGCGGTCGAGCGTCTGGTCGAGCTGCAGTTCGAGCGTGGCCCGCGAGGTCTCCTCGTCGTGCGCGTCGCTGCTCGAGCGCATCACCATCACGATGTTGCCGAGCACGAGCCCGACCACCGTGAGGGCGATCAGGATCTCGAGCAGCGTGAAGCCGGCTCGCCGTGCGAAGCGCGCCGCCATCTAGCCCCCGTACCCCGCGAGCATCGTGTGCATCTCCAGGCGCCGCGGACCGAGCGGCGTCTGCCACTCGAGCTCGACCATCACCGGCAGGATCGCGTAGTCGAGCGCGTGGTTGAGGTCGTCGATCAGCGTGTCGCCGTTGAGGTCGCGCGGAAGGCCGAACGGCTCGTCCAGCACACTCTCGAGCAACAGCTTCTCGGAGTGCGGGAGGATGACGCGCCCGACGAAGCCATCGGCGTCGGTCGGCAGCGGAACGAGGCCCGGCACCTCGAAGTGCGGACCGGGTCCGGTGCCCGCTCCGGCAGGGTCATCGGCGCCGCTCTCGTTGTAGAGCCGCCACACTTGCCCGAAGGGCTGGCAGCGCAGGCGCTCGAGCTGGCTGCGCGCGGCATGCGACGCGACGCTGGCGAGGCGCTTCTCCGTGCCGATGCGTGTCGTGGTCGTGATCACGCTCGAGAACATCGCCATCGCGATCGTCATCACGGCGATCGAGATCGTCACCTCGAGCAGCGTCATGCCTCGCGTACGCGAGGGCTCGGTGGGCAGGGTTCGGCGGCGCAGCATGGGAACGACGCGCTCCCGCGCCCAACGGGGCGGGAGGCCTGCGCCCTGTTTCGGAGCCGCGCTCGCCAGCACTGCACGAACGCTCGCGAGAGAGTTCGCGCCCCTCTCTCCGCCGCGCCGGGGGACCGTGCACGCCGGAAGGAATTTCCAATTGGGGAGGTCCGAGCTACCGGAGCCTCAGATGCCGAGGGCGGAGCGGACGTCGGGTGGCAGCGCCGGCACGACCTTGAGGCGCTCGACCGCGCTGCAGCCCGTCAGCAGGTGCGCCCGTAGCGCCTCGGCGCCGAAGCGGCCCCGGTAGGTCGCCAGGGCCTCGCGCAGGCTTGTCCGTACAGTGCCGGAGAGCTCGACGTCGCGTGCGATGGCGAGACCGAGCTGCTCGCCGATGCCCTTCGCGCCCGCCTGCATCCACAGCGACCGCTCGAGCTCCGCGATGAGCGCATTCGCCGCCCCTTGGCTCGGCCGCTTGGGCGCACGCAGGTCGTAGGGGAGCGGGCTGTCCTCCGCGTCGAACCACTCCGCCGCGAACGTCGCTTCCTTGCGTGTCCAGTCCGCGCGCAGCGCATCGCCTGCGACGTCCACAGGCGCCGTCGCGTGCTCCGTCCGCCAGCGCGCGAGCGCGTCGTTGAGTTGCGTGTCGAGCTGCGCCGTCTTGTCGCCGAGCAGGAAGTAGTAACGGTCGTTGAAGCGCGTGACGCGCTCGTTGAACGGAACGATGCGGGCATTGAAGGCCCGCACGGCGACGTTGTTCGCCTCGTTCTCCTCGCGCAGGCGGTCGGACACGAGGTCCATGTCGCGAGCCTCGTTCTCCAGCGCGTTCTTCTGGCCCGCCTTCAGGCGTTCCTCCATCGAGGCCCTGAAGGTGTCCTGACGCGCCTTGTGCGCGGCGAACGCGAGGTCGTGGGCGGCCTTGAGTTCCGCGATGCGCTTCGCCTCCGCGTCGATCGCGACCTGCTCGGCGTTGATCCAGGCCTTCTCGTCGCGCAGCTCGGGCGGCAGGTCGAAGCCCAGCCACGCGAGCGAGACGTCGGGAGGCGTGGGTGCCGGCTCGTTCGGCACGTCGGCGACACGCAATCTCTCGATGCCGTCGGAAACGAGCTGGATCCACGGGATGTCGGCGCCACGCTCCGCGAGCCGCGCGGCCTCGCGCAGCTCCGCGACGCTGTCCAGGCGCAGTCCGAGCTGCCAGAACGCCGGGAAGCGCGCGATCGGCAGACGCCGGAAGAGTTGCTCCAGCCGCTCGAAGTGCGCCACCGTCGCGTGCAGCGGCGGGTAGTGACGCGCGACGAGCGGAGCGAGCGCGTTGCGCGCGTTCGCGACCAGCGGATCCGGATCGCGCGAGCCTTGCCTGAGGACGTCGACGAGACGCTCGGGCTCCGGGAACGATGTACGCGAGACCATCGCCGCCGAAAGCCAGTTCATCGCCTCCGTCGCGGGAAGCGCCCACGCCCGCGCCTGCTCCGCGCGCCGCACGAACTCGGCGCGCACGATCGTCGGCACCTGGGCGCGGAACCGGATCCAGCTCGGCGTCTCGTTCAGGCCCTCGAGCGGGGAGCTGAGCTTGTTCGAGAGGTGCCCGATCATCTCGGGCCGATCGAAGACCCTCGCGAATGCGGAGTCGAGCGACTGCGCGTCCTTCATGCGTTGCAGCGCGTAGTACGTCGGGTCCGTCGTGTCGGACTCGGCCATCGCGAGCGCGAGCGTGCGCACGGCCGGACCCTCGTTGGGCGCTCCGACCTCGCGCCGCAGCCGCTCGGCGAACACACCGGGAACTCGCGCGCGCATCGCGGTCAGTACGTGGGAAGGCAAGGAACTGGGCAGCAGGTTGCGCCAGCCCTCTTCGACGGCTTTTGAACTCGCGAGCTCCTCGATCCGATCGGCGGCCTTCAGCGCGACCACGAGCTCCTGCGGTGTGAAAGCTCCGTCGGCCGCGTAGGCGCCCCACACGCTCGCGTGCATGCCAAGACGATCCGAGGCTGCGCGTTCCCTTGCGAAAACCGAAAGCTCCGCACGCACCACGGCGCCCCAGCCTTCCGCCTCGGGGATGCGCTGGAAACGATGGCAGAGGTCGCTCAGCTCGCTCAAGAGCGCGCGCAACGCTCGTTCTTCGCCTTGGGCGCGCGCATCGAAACGCGCCTTCCATTCCGCGAACACCGTCGCGGCCTCAGCACCAAGCTGCGCATTGCGCTCCGCAAACGCGACCTCGACGGCCTGCAGCGCGGGCGCGATCCCGGCGCCGGCGCGCTCTTGGAAGCGCAACGCCAGATCCCTCGCCTCGACCACCTCGCCCCGCGCGAGCCGCTGCTCGATCTCGCGCACGAGTTGCCGTGGCGTATTCGTGAGCACGGCCCGCTCGAGTTGCGTTGCATCCTTGGCGCGCACGAAGCCGTAGAAGGCGCCCGCTGCGTCGATCAGCAGCCAGACACCGTCGAGAGTGCTCTCGTAGCAGTCGAGCCGCTCGCCCACGCCGAAGACGTGGTCTCCGTACAGCTCGCCCTTCACGGGCCGGAAGAGGCCGCGCCATTCGCCGACCCACGCCTTGCGCGCGACACCCGCGTCCGAGAGCAGCTTCTCGCGGTCGACCGAACGCTCGAGAACCGTCGTGACCTCGATCGCGGCGACGGGCTGCGTCGGATCGACGCCGAGCGCACGAACGCGATAGACCTCGCTCGACGGGTTCAGCGCGAGCAGGCACGCGCTCCAGCGCTGGAAGTCGCCCTTCTCCCAGTCCTTCGGCCCAAACTGGGCGAGCAGCGCAGGCGAGGGCGGTTGGCCGAGCTTGATTCCCAGCGGTGCAGCTTCGCGCACGAGCTTGGAGAGCGCGGCCGCCGAGTTCGCGCCGGTGGGCGGGGTTCCGGAGGTGCCGTTCGAGCTGGCGCAGCTTGGCAGCAGCAGGGCCAGCACGATCAAGGAGGAACGGACGGACAGGGGGGAGCGGCGGATCGTCATGGCGAGTGCATCGGATCGAGATTCCGCGGACTTTGCACCCCAGACGCGCGCGATTCGTGCGCGGGACTGCGAGGCAGACTTTTCCGGCCGGCGGGAACGAATTCGCACTTGGTCACGGCGTCGGGTGCGCGCGGAGCGGAACGCAGGAGCTTCCGCGTCCGGGAGTCGCGCTAGCATCGGCGACGTGATGCAGCTGCGACGAAACGTGGTGGCGTGGGCGATCGTGGGACTCGCGGGCTGGGCGGGCGCGCAGCAGCGTTCGCCGCTCGAACGAGGCTGGGAACTCGCGGTCGAGACGGTGGCTGGCGAGCGACCGACCGAAGGTTGGCGCAAGGTCAAGGTGCCGGGGACGTTCGAGGACGTGCTCGGGGAGAAGTTCGACGGCGTCGCGTGGTACCGCATCGCGCTCGCGAGCTCGGGCGAGGCCGAGGCCGTGCGCGTGCTCTTCCACGGCGCCGCGACGCACGCGCGCGTGTTCGCCGACGGTGTCGAAGTGGGCGCGCACCTCGGCGCGTGGACCCCGTGGTCGGTCGACGTAACTCGTGCGCTCGCCGATGGAAGCGCGTTGCTCGAGGTGCGCGTCGACGAAAAGGTCGGGCACAACACTCAGGGCTTCTTGCCCGTGATTCAGCCGCATTTTGGCGGACTTTGGCGGTCGGTCGAGCTGTGCGCGGACTTCGGGCCGGTGATCGAGCGGGAGCAGGTGTTCGTGTTCGGGGATGCCGCCGGGGAGCACCCGCGCGTGCGCTTCGAAGTGCCCGTGCTCGCAGCGAGCCTCGCCGAGCCGCTCCGGCTCAAGGTCACGCTGCTCGAGGACGCGAAGGAACTTGCCACGCGCGAGATCGGCACCGTGACGGGTCACGAGGGCCGCTGGAACTTCGTGGGGGAGCTCGAGGTGCCCGACGACGTGCGCCGCTGGGATCCGGAGCGGCCCGAGCTCTACACCGTCGCCTTCGAGCTGCTCAGCGGCGAACGCAAGCTCGGACAGCTCCCCAAGCGCGTCGGCTTCCGCGACCTGCGCACGGACGGCACGCGCATCACGCTCAACGGCCGCCCGCTGCAACTGCGCGGGATGTTGCACTGGGGTTACTCGCCGCCGCACTTCGCGCCGCCGGAAGATCGCGCCTACTGGCGCACGCAACTCGAGAGCATCAAGTCGCTCGGCTGCAACCTGCTCAAGGCCTGCCTGTGGGTTCCGCCGGAGTGCGTGTACGAGCTGTGCGACGAAATCGGGTTGATCGTTTGGCAGGAGTACCCGACGTGGCACCCGACGCTCACGGGCGAGCACCTTGCGGAGCTGCGCCGCGAGTACGATGAGTTCCATCGTTACGACCGCAGCCACGTCTCGGTCGCGCTGCGCAGCCTGACGTGCGAGACCGGACACTCGGCGGAGTTGAGCGTGATCCAGGCGCTCTACGACCGCTGCAAGCAGCTCGCCCCGCAGGCGCTCGTCGTGGACGACAGCGCGTGGATCGAGTGGCACCGCGTGCACGACTTCTACGACGATCACCCGTACGGCAACAACTCGTGGTGGCCGGGCAAGCTGGCGCAGATGCGCGAGCACATCGCCGCACGCAAGCCCAAGCCGCTCGTGCTGGGCGAGTGCATCGCGGCGGACACGTGGATGGATCTCGCGCGCTGGGACAAGTTGCACGGTGACGAGCCGCTGTGGTGGCAGCCGTGGGGGCTGGCGCCGCAACTTGCCTTCGAGGAACGGCTCGAGCGGTTGTTTGGCGCCGAGACGCGGGCGTCGCTGCGGCCGATTTCGCTCGAATTTGCGCTGCGCAACCGCAAGTACCAGATCGAGCGATTGCGGGTGAGCGCTCCGGACGCAGGCTACACGCTCTCGGTCGTGCGCGACTTCACCAAGGCACGCATGGGCTTCTTCGACGACTTCGACGAGCTCAAGTGGACGCCGGAGCAATGGAGCTGGCACCGCGACACGCTGATCGCGCTCGAGCCTGGCGTGCGCCGGGACTCACGCGCACTCGGATCAGGTCCGCAGTCGCTCGGCCTGCGCGTCGCGCATTCGGGCCTTGGGCGGCTCGCCGGAACGCTCGTCGTGCGGGTGCCGGAGCTCGGAGTCGAGCAGGAGTCCGCTGTTCAGGCCGAATCGGGCGAGGTTTCGTCGCGCTTGGGCCTGTCGCTCGACTTGCCGCCCGTCGAACGCCCGACGCCGCTCGAAGTGCGCGCGGAACTGCGTGGAGCGCATCCAACGAGCAACACGTGGAAACTGTGGCGCTTGCCTGAGGCGCCGACCGTCGCGGCGGATGCCGTGCGCGTGGTCGAGAAGCTCGACGCCGCGACGCTCGAGTTCGTGAAGCAAGGTGGCCGGGCGCTGCTCGTCGCGGGCGATCGCAAGGGGAGCCTGCGCACGGACTCGATCTGGTTCCTCAAGGGTGCTCCGTTCGCGCCGCCGCACGCGCTCAACGACAAGCTCCCGCAAGACTTCCTGATCGAGCTCTCGAGCTTCGACCTCGAGAACGGTACCGTGCTGCACGGCGACGCGTGGCTCGACCATGTCGATCCGTTGCTCGGCTTCTGGGACACGCACGACATCGCGCACGTCAACCCGTGGCTGTTCGCGTTCACCACGCGCTACGGCAAGGGGCGTCTGGGTGCGTCGACGCTCGAACGTTCGACGCCGGCGGGGCAGTACGTGTTCAGCTGCCTGCTCGAGCACCTCGCCAAGGGCCCGGATTCGCGTGCGAGCGTCCCGCCGGAACTTGCCGCGCGCCTCGAACGCGCGCTCTCCGCCGCGCCGCTCGACCTCGTGCAGTGGCAGATCGCCTTCGACCCGACCGACCGTGGAGTCGCGGACGGCTGGTTCGACGGCGGCGAGCACGCCGGTGCCCAGTGGGCGCCGATCGAGGCCGGAAAACACTGGGAAAACGTCGGTTTCGAGCACCGCGACGGCGTCGCCTGGTACCGCACGAGCTTCGAGGTGCCGGCGCACTGGAAGGAGGATGCGCTCACGCTCGTGTGCGAAGGCGTCGACGATTCCTACCGCGTCTACCTCGACGGCCGCGAGCTCGCGCGCCACGGCAACCCCGAGACGAACGAGACCGTCTGGCTCGTGCGCACCACGACCGACCTCACCGGCCGCGCACGCGCCGGCGAGCGGCATTCGCTCGTCCTGCGGGTTGTCGACCACGTCGGTTCCGGCGGCGTCTACAAGCCCGTCTACATCACGACCGGGCCCGCGGACGCCACCGGCGATCTCGTGCACTGAGTCGCGTTCAACGCAACGTACGCGCGAACTCCTCGAGCTGCGCGATGCACGTGTTCCAGCCTTCGAAGAAGCCGAGCTCCTCGTGCCGGTCGCGTGTCGCGCGGTCGGGGTGCATGACGCGCGCGACGTAGCGCGTGTGTTCGCCTTCGTCGGCGAGCGAGATCACCGCGGTCAGTGGCATCCAGGAGGTCTGCGGCCGCCAGTCGGCCCCGAGCTGCGTCGTGAAGACGAGCCGCTCGAGCTGCACGATCTCGAGGAAACAGCCGGGGTTGTCGCTCACGCCGCCGTCGGGTCCGCGCATCAGCGTGTGGAAGCCGCCACCAGGCCGAAGGTCGAAGGCCTTCAACTCCGTCGTCCACGGCTTGGGGCAGAACCACTCGACGAGCAGCTTCGGTTCGGTCCAGGTGCGCCACACGGTGCGGCGCGGCGCCTTGACGAGGCGCGAGATCACGAGGTCGTCGGGGTGGGTGGGTTCAGGGTCGGCGCGTTGCACGGGTTTCCTTTCGATGCAGTTCTTCGGCGAAGGCCGCCATGGCGTCACTGCGGCGCTCCCAGAGCGTGCGCTGCGCCGTGAGCCAGCCTTCGGCCAGGGTGAGCGCGCGAGGGCTCAGCTCGCACGTGCGGACACGGCCTTCCTTGCGGCTGCGGACCAGGCCGCAGTCCTCGAGCACGCCGAGGTGCTTGACGAAGGACGGCAGCGCCATGTCGAAGGGTTGCGCGAGCTCACTCACGCTCGCCGCCCCGCGCGCCAGCCGCTCCAGCACCGCCCGCCGCGTCGGATCCCCGAGCGCCGCGAACACGCCGTCGAGCCTCGCCGCCGCCTCCTTACGGTTAGCCATATAGCTAAGTGTAGCGCCGCGGGCCGCGCCCGCAAGCTCACACGTTCCTACTTCCCGTGGATGCGCACGATGAAGGGGTCGGAGTCGAAGATGACCGGGCAGACGATGCCGTCCTCGCCGCCAAAATCGCCCTTCGGCGCGGCACGCAGCCGCACGATCCATTCACCGGGGCCGAGCACGAATTGTCTCGAGAAGTCCGCAGTCCACCAGTTCTCGGAGTCGACATCGCGCTGGGTGGCGCCAGGCGGGAACGTCCACTGTTCCGAGATCCAGTTCCCACTCCGGTGGAAGTAGGGCCAGTTGGCACGCTCGGCGGGCTGGCCCTCGAGATCGGTGACCTCGAAGAGCACCGAGTCTGGGTTGTCGGTCGGACTGATCCACTCCGTGGTGTCGAGGTTCATCACCTCGTAGCGCACCTCATCGAGCGCGCGACGCGGCTTTCCATCGCTGTCCTCCGGATGCAGGATCACCTTGGCGATCAGCGGACGCCCCTGTGCGAGGCGCCAGGCCGAAAGGGTCTGGGTCCACGCATCGTCTTCTTCGGGGCGGTGCAGCCTGCGGTGCGCGGTGTGGAGGCGATCTCGCAAGAAGCGGGACCAGCGATCGCCTCCTCGCAGCGCCGCCTCGCGAAGTTGCCATTCGAGATCCCCTTCGACGCCCTTCTTGTCAAACCAAAGCGCAAAGCTCCTGAGCAAGCGCTTCTCGAGTTCGTCGTCGACGAGCTTGCGGATCTTCTCGGGCGGCAGCTGGATCGATGGAGATCGCAGCGTTACGTCGCCGACCTCCACTTGGGCCTGTCCGCTCTCCGTCGGCGCACTTCCTGTCCAGCAGCGGCGCTCGGAGTCGCCCTCGAGCGTGAGGACGAGCTGCAGCGTGTGTCCGGCCATCGACGCGGGAACCGCGAGCGTGACTCGACCTTCCGCATCGGTGCGCGCGCTGCCGACGAACGGATCGAGCCGCGGTGGAACCAGCCCACTCGCACCGACGAACACCGCGAGCTCGCGCTCGGCGAGTGCCGCGCCGTTCTCGTCGATCACGCGCATGCCGACCGCGAGCTTGCCTGGCATCGCGACCACGCCTGCACCTGCCGGAGTCGACTCGCTCCCGCAGGCCGCGCACAGCAGAACGCCCGCGAAGATGACCCAATTCGCACGCATGCAGGAATCCTAGTGAGGCGACCGGTGACGGATACCGTCGACAGCGGAAACTCGAGTGGGAGCAACCATCGATAAGCAGCCGTTCGGCGAGCGTTGCACCCAAAGGGGGGTGGATGGGAGGCAATCTCTGTCACCGACTGAGGCGGCGCGCGGCGGCGGGGTGCGCTATCCTCTCGCGCCCATGACTCCGCGCGTGCTCAAGTTCGGTGGTTCGTCGGTGGCCGATGCGGCCTGCATGCGGCAGGTCGCGCGGGTCGTGCGGGGTGCGCTCGAGCGCGGCCCACTCGTTGTCCTGTCGGCGATGGGCAAGACCACGGACGCGTTGTTTCGTGCGGCGGCGACGGCGCGCAAGGGCGAAGTCGAGGGTGCGCTCGGTGAAGCGGCGGCGCTGCTCGCGCGCCATGACGCGGCGCTGGCGGAGCTGTGCCCGAACGGAGTGCCGGCGCGCGCGAAAGAGGGCCTGGCGGCGCTGCGCGTCGAGCTCGAGTCGATGCTGCGCGGGGTCGGGCTCCTGCGCGAACTCAGCCCGCGCTCGATGGACGCGATCGCGAGTCTCGGCGAGCGGCTCTCGACGCAAGTGTTCGCGGCGTTTCTCGAAGCCGATGGCACCGAGGTCACGCTGTTCGATGCGCGCGAGGCGCTGCGCACGGACGCGAGCTTCGGGAACGCGGCGCCGCGCTTCGACGCGGTTGCCGTGCTGGTGGAAGAGCGCCTCAAGCCGCTCGTGCGCGCGGGTCACGTGGTCGTGACGCAGGGTTACATCGGTGCGGCCGAAGACGGTGCGACGACGACGCTCGGCCGCGGCGGCAGCGACTACTCGGCGGCGATCTTCGGCGCCGCGCTCGGTGTCGACGACATCCAGATCTGGACCGACGTCGAGGGTGTGCTCACCGCCGATCCGCGCGTCGTGCCCGCGGCGCGCCCGATCCCGCACCTGTCCTTCGCGGAGGCGGCGGAGCTCGCGGCTTTCGGCGCGAAGGTGCTGCATCCGGCGACCGTGCAGCCGGCGATCGACGCGCGCATTCCGGTGACCGTGCGCCACACGATGCGGCCCGAAGGTGCGTTCACGACGATCACGGCGGAGCCGGTGTCGACGGGCCGAGCGGTGACGGCGCTCGCGTCGCGCGCTCCGATCACGGTGCTCACCGTGCGCAGCTCGCGCATGCTCGCGCAAGCTGGCTTTTTGGCCCGTTTGTTCGAGGTTTTTGGCCGCCACGGCGTGTCGATCGACCTCGTGGCGACGGCGGAAGTGTCGGTGTCGCTCACGGTGGAACACGGGGTCGTGCTCGCGCCGATCGTGGCGGAGCTGCGGCGCTTCGCTCAGGTCGACGTGGCCGAAGGGCGCGCGATCGTCGCGGTGCTCGGCGAGCGCCTGAGCTCGAAGGCGGGCCTCGGCGCTCAGGTTTTCGGCGCGCTCGGCGACATCAACGTCGAGATGATCAGCCACGGCGCCAGCGAGATCAACTTGAGCCTCGTCGTGCGCGCCGATCAGGCGCAGCTCGCCGTGCAGCGGCTGCACCGCGCGTTCATCGAGTGAGCGCGGGCGGCGATTCGCTCACCGCTTGCTCCACTTTCGCCGAACCCTCCGCGCGGTAACAACGATTCGGCGACACGCTGGTGCCAAGCTCGAAGTGAATGGTCTGTCCGAGCTTTGTCGGAAGCTCGGAGAGCGCGATCCAGCCGTGGACTTCCGAGGTTTCATCGAAGGATGTGCACGACATCTCCACGAAGTGCACTTCAAGGGCGTCGCCGCGCTGCAGGTTCGGCCGCAACGGGATCTCGAAGTCCACGAACCAGTAGCCGTCGCCGGAGGAGACCCAAAGCGTCGAAGAGCCGTCGACGCCCAGCCGCACGACCGCGGATCCTGTCTGGTCGAAGACACGCTGCTCCTCACTCGGGCGGCGGCAGTCGAGGATGATCTCCGTGTGGGTTTTCGTGGCATGCAGGTCGGGGTTGAGCTCCAACATTGGCCGACTGCGTTCGGAGTTCCACGCCGAGTCAGGGGGATCGTCACGCAGCGGCGAGTCGATGGAAGCCTCTTGTGGCTCAACCAGACGAGTCGGCTCAGATTCTGCTTGCGACCATGTCCATGCCACAACCGTCAGTGCGGCAATCACACCGACCGTGATCGCGACAGCGAGTTTCGTCCGCAGATCCACAGGTCCCAAGCTACGACCGCTCCCGCGAGATCGCTACCCTGCGCGCGATGAAGCACGACGTCGAGCGGTCGGTCGAGATCCTGTGGCGGACGCCGGGGGCGTTGAGGGAGCTGCTGGAGGGCTTGCCGGACGAGTGGACGCGCGCGAATTGTGGCGGCGAGACGTGGTCGGCCTATGACGTGGTCGGGCATCTCGTGCATGGCGAGCGGGCGGACTGGTTGCCGCGTGTGCGCTGGATCCTGGCACACGGTGACAGCGAGCCGTTTCCGCCGTTCGATCGATTCGCGCAGTTCCGCGAGTGCGTCGGCAAGTCGCTCGAGGAGCTGCTGGCGGAGTTCGAGGACCTGCGCATGCAGGGACTGGGCGAGCTGCAGCGGCTCGCGCTCGATGACCGGCAGCTCACGCTGCCCGGCAAGCATCCCGCGCTCGGGGCGGTGACGATGAAGCAACTGCTCGCGACGTGGGTCGTGCACGACCTGAACCACCTCGCGCAGATCTCGCGCACGCTCGCGTTCCAGTACAAGGACGAGGTCGGTCCGTGGCGCGAGTACCTGACGGTGCTGCCGCGATGAAGCTCGCTCTCGCCTGCATCGTCACTCTGCTCGCCGCGTGCAGTACTCCGCGCTCGGGCAACCCCGTGTTCGACGGCTGGTACGCCGATCCGGAAGGAGCCGTGCTCGCCGGGCAATACTGGATCTTCCCGACGACGTCGGCCGCCTACGACGAGCAGACGCACTTCGACGCATTCTCCTCGCCCGACCTCGTTCGCTGGACGAAGCGCGAGCGTGTGCTCGCGCTCGAGAACGTGAAGTGGGCCTATCGCGCGTTGTGGGCGCCGTCGGTGCTCGAGCACAAGGGCCGCTTCTTCCTCGTGTTTTCCGCCAACGACCTGCAGCGCCCCGGTGGGCCGCTGTGGGATCCTGCCGACACGAAGAGCCACACTGGCGGCATCGGTGTCGCCGTCGCCGACGCGCCGCAGGGTCCGTACCGTGACTTGCTCGGTCGCCCGCTCGTCGGCGACTTCCACAACGACTCGCAGCCGATCGACCCATTCGTGTTCCGCGACGACGACGGATCGCTGTACCTGTTCTACGGCGGCTGGGGCCACTGCAACGTCGCGCGGCTCAACGATGAGCTCACCGGCTTCCTCCCGTGGCCCGACGGCACGACGTTCCGCGAGATCACCCCTCAGGGTTACGTCGAAGGTCCGGTGATGTTCCGGCGCGAGGGGCGCTGCTATTTCCTCTGGTCCGAGGGCGGCTGGGGCGATGGCTCGTACCGCGTCGCCTACGCGATCGCCGATTCGCCCCCGGGTCCTTTCGAGCGCATCGGCACGCTGCTCGAGAAGGACGAGCGCATCGCGACGGGCGCGGGCCACAACTCCGTGATTCGAGTGCCCGGCACGGACGAGTGGTACATGGTCTACCACCGCCGCCCGATCCCCAACCTCGGTCGCGACCATCGCGTGACGTGCATCGACAAGCTCGAGTTCGACGCGCAAGGCCGCATTCGGCCCGTGCAGATGACGTTCGAGGGCGTCGAGGCGCGGCCGCTGCGCTGAAACTCAGCGGCGCGCGCTCTCGAGCAGCACCTGCGCGCGCGAGCGAGTGTCCCACAGCCTCACGCTGCGGTCGCCCGACGCGCTGAGGAGCTGGCCATCGGGCGCGCAGTCGAGCGAGAAGACGTAGTCGCTGTGTCCATCGAGCCGCGCCATCTCGGTCCACGTGCTCGTGCTCCAGACGCGGATCGTGTCGTCGTCGGAGCCGCTGAAGAGGCGCGTTCCATCGGGAGAGAAGCACACGTCGAACACTGGGCTCGCGTGCGCGACGGTTTCGTGCAGCAAGGCGCCAGAGCGCGCGTCGAGCACGCACAGGCGGCGGTCGGCTCCGGAGGAGACGATCCGCTTGCCATCGGCGCTCCATGCGACCGCGTGCGCGGGTCCCTTGTGGACGCCAACCGTGAATTCAGGCCGGAAATCCGGCAGTTTCCAGCAGCGCACGCCGCCGTCGGGACAGGCGAGCGCGAGCCGCGTGCGATCCGGCGAAGTCGCAAAGTCCCAGCGGATCGACCACGGCATCGCGGCCGCGTCGACCGGCACGAGCTCGACGGTACGCTCCAACGCGGCGTCGATCGCGCGCCGGATCTCCAAGCGTGCGCCGCTGGCCGCGACAAAGCGCTCCTCATCGATCCACGTGGCCGCGAAGACCATGCTCTCGGAGGCGGCGCTGGCGAGCGTCTCTCCGGTCTGCGCGTCCAGGACATGCAGGCTTCGCACGGGCGGATCCGCCACGACGGAGGCGAGCAGGCGCGCCCCGTCGCGACTCCATTCGAGCGTCTGCACGGGCCGCGGGATAGGGGCGAGCCGCACAGTGAAGAGCGGAGCGGTCGTGCGTCGATCCCAGACGCGCACGTGCTGGTCCCAGTCCCCGGCGGCGAGACGTTCGCCGTCCGGCGCGAGCGCGAGCGAATAGGCATAGGACTCGAAGTCGCGCAGCGTGCGCGGGTCGGGGCGCTCGGGCTCGTCGAACACGAGCACGCCTCGCAGGCCCGCGGAAACGGCGAGGTGCTCGCCCGTCGCATCGTAGGCGAGCGTGATCGCGCCGGCGTCGGCGCCGACCAGAGTGTTGACGAGCGAGAGGTCGTCCGCGCGCCACACATGGATCGCACGGTCGCCTCCGGCCGTCGTCACGAAACGACCTTCGGGAGAGACCGCGATGCCCGTCACGGTGTCGGTATGCGCGAGAAGCCTGCGCTCGATCGCGAGCTGGCCGTCGGCCGAGCGAATGCAGAGCACCGAACCGTCGCGACAGGCGGCGAAGAAGCGTTGACCGTCCGGATGCACCGCGTACGCGAGGATGGCCTCGCCAGAGTATTCGAGCGCCGCGATCGGCTCGTCACCGTCGAGTGGCGTCACGCAGATGTACTTGCCGAAGGAGACGAGCGCGCGTCCGTCGCTGGTCGGCCCGCGCAGCACGAACGGGAACTCGTCGGCGGGTAGCGCCGGCGGCGGCGTCAGGCTGCCCCGCTCGAGATCGGCGATCGTCTGGAAACCGCCGACGCGCCGCGCGATGAGCGCTTTCGCGCCGCCGAGTGGAGTGATCATGTAGCGCGACGCGACGTCGTCGGCCTCGAAGTGCGTGCGCAGTCCCTGCTCCTTTCCGTCGAGCAGCCCGAGCGTCCACACGTCGCCCTTGGCGTTGGAAACCCACACACGATCCGGCGCGATCGCCACCCACACTCCGCGATCGGGGGCGACTTGCCAGTGCGCGCGCAGCGAGCCATCCGCGACGGAGTGCAGCCGAAGTTCGAGCGCCTCGAGTCCGTCGCGCGGCACCACATGGGCGACGGCGATGAGTTGCTCGCCGTCCACCTGCACGTACTCGAGATCGCGCACGCCCCACGGCGGCGAAGGCGGCGCGATCGGGGCGAGCGCGAACGTCGCGTCGTCGAGCCGCGCATCGAAGTGGCGCCACTCCCAACCGCGCAGTTCCTCCGGCGCCTCGTCGAGACGCTCGATGAGGCGCGGGTCGTCGATGGCGCGGCGCACCGGCACCATGGCCGAGCCGCTACGGCTGAACGCGTCCTGCCGCCGCTTCTGGATCAGCTCGCGGATCTCCTTCGCGGACGGCACGCCCTCGAGGAGCTCCGAGAGGGTGACGGCGAACCGCGGGACGTCGTCCACCGACAGGAGCACGGAGTCCGTCCGGCGGTCGATGACGCCGCCGGCCTCGACGAACACGTTCCGCACCGGGCGCGACAGCGCGAGGGCGCGGGCGA
>JABWBL010000474.1 GCA_013360535.1 Planctomycetaceae bacterium | reverse complement strand
GGCGGCGCTGGATCGCGCCGAGCGATCCCGACGGCGGCGGCACGTGGATCGGCGCCAACGAGTTCGGCCTGTGCGTGGCGTTGCTCAACGGCTACCTGCCGCGCGACGCGGAAGAACGCGCGTGGGTCACACGTGGCGAGCTCGTCGACGGCCTGCTCGACGCGCGCACGCAGGAGGAGGTGCGCGTGCGGCTCTCCAAGCGCCATCTCGAGCGCTACCGCTCGTTCTCGATCGTCGCCGTGGCGCCGACGGGGCCGGCGCTGGTCGCGAGCTGGGACCTGAACGCGCTCGTGGTCGATGCACGCCATGCGGGGCATCCGCCGATCTGCTCGTCGTCGCTCGATCCGACGGGAGCGACCGTCGCGCGCCGCGAGCTGTTCGCGCGCCTGGCGGCGCAGCGTGGGACGATCGATGCGGAGTTGCTCGAGCGCTTCCACCGCAGCCACGAGCCCGAGCGTGGCCCGTGGAGCCCGTGCATGCACCGCGACAACGCGCAGACGCAGAGCCTGACGCACGTGCGCGTCACGGAGGCCCGCGTCGAGCTGCATTACACGCACGGGGCGCCGTGCGAAGGCGCGACGCAGGTGGCGTTCGAGCTGCCGCGTGTCGTGGTGAGCTGAGCGGCCGCCGTGGAGTGGATCGACGGGCTCGTCGAGCGTGTGGTCGCGCTGCCACCCGTGGCCGCGTGGGTCCTGATCGTGCTCGCGACGTTCGTGAGCGAGGACCTGACCTGCATCGCGGCCGGGCTCGCGGCGGCCACGGAGCGCATCTCGCCGTGGCATTCGATCGCCGCAGCGGGTGTGGGCATCTGGCTCGGGGATCTCGGGCTGTACCTCGCTGGTCGCTGGTTCGGGCGTGCGGCGCTGGCGCGCGCGCCGCTCAAGTGGGTGCTCGATGCCGAGGACCTCGCCCGTGGCGAAGGCTGGTTCCGCGCGCGGGGCGCGGCGGTGATCCTGATCTCGCGCTTCGTGCCGGGCACGCGCCTGCCGGTGTATGTCGCCTCGGGCACGTTGGGGCTTGGATTCGTGAGGTTCTCGCTGCTGACGGCGCTCGCGGTCGTGGTGTGGGCGCCGCTGATCGGTGGGGGAGCGATGCTGCTCGGGCGCGAGGTGTTGCCGTGGATCGAGCAGTACCAGCGTTGGGGCTTGCTCGCGGCGGTCGCGCTCGTGCTCGCGTGGCTGACGGTGATTCGCCTCGTCGTGCCCACGTTCACGTGGGCCGGGCGGCGACGGCTCGTCGGGCGCTGGAAGCGGCTCGTGCAGTGGGAATTCTGGCCGGCGTGGGCGACGTACGCGCCGGTAGTGCCGTACATCGGGCTGCTCGCGCTGCGGCATCGCTCGCTGACGCTCTTCACGGCGGTGAATCCCGGCATTCCGGCCGGTGGCTTCGTCGGGGAGTCGAAGGACGAGATCCTGCGCAAGCTCGAAGGCGCGGGGGACAGGATCGTGCGTTCACGGCGCCTCCCGGCGACGCTCGACCTCGAGGCTCGCCTTCAGCTCGTGCGCGAATTCCTCGAGATTTCCGGCGTGGAGTGGCCCGTCGTGCTCAAGCCTGACGCGGGCCAGCGCGGCTCCGGCGTGCTGTACGCGCGCGAGCTGGGCGAGGTGCGTGAGTATCTGGCGCGCATCGACGTCGACTGCCTCGTGCAGGAGTGCGCTCGCGGCGAGGAATTCGGCGTTTTCTACTGCCGCAAGCCGTCGGAGGAGCGCGGCCGCATCGTCTCGATCACGCGCAAGGTGTTTCCGGTCGTCGTCGGCGATGGCGTGAGCACGCTGGAGGAGCTCGTGCTGCGCGATCCACGCGCCGTGTGCATGGAGCGTCACTACCTGCGCGTCAACGCCGCGCGTGCGCAAGCGATTCCGCGCGAAGGCGAGCGCGTGCAGCTCGTCGAGATCGGGAACCACTGCAAGGGCACGATCTTCCTCGATGGCAACGAACTGGTGACGCCGGAGCTCGAGCGTGAGCTCGATCGCGTCTCGAAGTGCTTCGACGGCTTCTTCTTCGGGCGTTACGACCTGCGTGTGCCGTCGCTCGAGCACCTGCGGCGCGGCGAGGGCCTGAAGGTGATCGAGCTCAACGGCGCCACGAGCGAGCCGACGCACATCTATGACGCGAGACATGGTCCGCTGTACGGCTGGGCCACGCTCTGTCGGCAATGGCGGCTGCTGTTCGAAATCGCGGCCGAAAACCGTGCACGCGGCGCTCCTGTCGTCGGCGCCGCCGAGCTCCTGCGCGCATGGCGCGAGTACCGCCGCGGGCAGCGTTCGCACCCGTCCTAGCTGGAGCTTCGCGCGGGCGCTCGGGTATCCTCTTGCGCCCCCATGAGCACCAACCGCGTCGCCGCCGTCGAGAGCGCCTTCGACGCCTGGCTCGAGTCCGCCGCTGTGGCGCCGCGTCAACTGGCTCCCGACGAGCCGCTGCGCGCGGGAAGTTCGCTCTCCGCACGCGCGGCGGTCGAGCTGCTCGAGGACCAGCTCGCCTCGCGTGCGCTCGACGTCGAGGCGCGCGAGCTCAAGAAGTCCAACCGCAGCTTCTACACGATCGGCAGCGCGGGCCACGAGAACAACGTCGTGCTCGGTTCACTCCTGCGAGCGACGGACCCGTGCCTGCTGCACTACCGCTCCGGCGCGCTGATGCTCGCGCGCTCGCGCAAGCTCCCCGGCGGCACGCCGGTGTTCGACACGCTGCTTTCGCTCGTCGCGTCGGCCGAAGATCCGGCGAGCGGCGGCCGCCACAAGGTGTGGGGGAGTCGTGCGCTGTGGGTTCCGCCGCAGACGAGCACGATCGCTTCGCACCTGCCGAAGGCCGTCGGCCTCGCGATCTCGTTCGCACGCGCGAAGCGGCTGGGCATCGAGATCGAGCTTCCCACCGACAGCGTCGTCGCGTGCACGTTCGGCGATGCCTCCGCCAACCACTGCACGGCGCTCGCGGGCTTCAACTTCGCGCGCTACGCGACCCGGCAAGGCAGCCCGTGTCCCGTGCTGTTCGTGTGCGAGGACAACGGCATCGGCATCTCGGTGCGCACGCCAAAGGACTGGATTCGCGAGAGTCTTGGGGCTGTCGAGCACCTGCGCTACGTGCGCGCCTCGGGGGAACTCGATTCGGTGCACGCGACGGTCGCCGAGGCGATCGAGTGGTGCCGCAGCGCGCGTCGGCCGGTGTTCCTGCACCTCGAGACGACGCGCCTGTGGGGCCACGCGGGTTCCGACGTCGAGACGACGTACCACAACCTGCCGGAGATCGAGGCGCTCGAAGCGCGCGATCCGCTGCTGCGCAACGCGCGGTTCCTCGTCGAGAGCGGCGCGCTCACGCCGCAGGCGCTGAAGGCGCTCGTGCGCGAGACCCGCGCGCGAGTGCACGCGGCG